>NZ_JBFSRZ010000002.1:0-212552 GCF_041466065.1 Vibrio sp. 10N.239.312.C11 | reverse complement strand
AAACCGGCAACCGTTAATAGCGGTTCTAGGGTTCAAATCCCTATCCCTCCACCACCATTGAAAAGCCCGTTGAGAAATCAGCGGGCTTTTTTCATATTTGTCGTTTAGAAAAACAAAAAAGAGCACTAACGTGCTCTTTATCTGTGACTCCACACTTGCTTGTTTTCACTTATAGATAACTAGTCTTGAAGGTATTTACCTTCAGCTACCTGCCAAAATGCTCTAATCAACGGATTTTCTAACTGCGATCGCTTACAGCACACTCCCAATTCAAACGGCTTGATTGGTTCTATTTTTAAACGATCGACTTTATCTCTCACAGGGCTGTTGTTGATTACAACGTCTGGAGCGATACCAACCCCACAGCCAAGAGCAACCATACTGACGATAGCTTCATGACCTGATACCTGAGCGTAAATGTTGGGCTTTATCTTCATCTTTTTGAACCACGCGTTTGCACGTTCTCGTGCAGTACCTGCTTCAGGGATGATAAAAGGCACTTCATTCCAGTTTGGTTTCTCTGATTGCAGCTGCTGGCTAAAGCTACTAACACCGGATGGGATGATGACTGACAGTGGTATATCGCTAATGGTTTCGAACTCTAATCTTGAAGGCAAAATATCTGGTTTAGCTGAAATAGCAATATCAGCTTCATCATTCAGGATCTTGTCGATGGATTGCGCTGGATCACCGGTAGATAGCTTAAACTCAATATACGGATGAATAGCCCTGAATTCGGTAATGAGTTCAGGAAGGTGACTGTAGCTTGCTGTTACGGAACAGAAAATGCGGATCTCACCCTTGAGCTCCTGTTCTCCGCCTTTTAGGTGGAGATTATATTGCTGCCACTCGCCAACGATGCTCAATGCCACAGGTAACAGATGTTTCCCTGCTGGTGTGAGGTCAACACTTCGATTATCCCTGATAAGCAGTTCTTGCCCTGTTTCTTCCTCAAGCTTTTGTATTTGACGACTAAGGGCAGAAGGACTGACGTGCATAGCAGCAGCTGTTTTGCTGAAACTCTTGCTATCACATAAATGTATAAATAATTGTAGAGATTTTATGTTCATGTTTTGCGATCGTTTCCATGTTGCATTTATTGCAATAACTAATTGTGAATATATCACTTTCAGCAACGGAGTGTCTGTTTTAGTATGAAGTCATTCGATAGAGAGATATCGACCTTACGGACTTATTTTTAAAGGAGTGCCCTACAATGGCTAACTATTTCAATACATTAAACCTTCGTGAGCAACTAGACCAATTAGGTCGCTGCCGTTTCATGGATCGTGAAGAATTTACGACTGAAGCTGAATACCTTGAAGGTAAGAAGATCGTCATTGTTGGCTGTGGTGCTCAAGGCCTGAACCAAGGTCTAAACATGCGTGATTCTGGTCTAGACGTATCTTACGCTCTACGCCAAGCTGCAATTGATGAGAAGCGTCAATCATTCAAGAATGCTGACGAAAACGGCTTTGTAGTTGGTAGCTACGAAACGCTAATCCCTCAAGCAGACCTAGTTATTAACCTTACTCCCGACAAGCAACACACTAATGTTGTTGAGACAGTAATGCCTCTAATGAAAGAAGGTGCTGCTCTTGGTTACTCTCATGGTTTCAACGTTGTTGAAGAAGGCATGCAATTACGTGCTGACCTTACCGTTGTAATGGTTGCACCTAAGTGTCCAGGTTCTGAAGTACGTGAAGAGTACAAGCGTGGTTTCGGTGTTCCAACACTGATCGCTGTTCACCCAGAAAATGACCCTAAAGGTGAAGGCTGGGATATCGCTAAAGCTTGGGCTGCAGGTACTGGTGGCCACCGTGCAGGTTGCCTAGAGTCTTCATTCGTAGCTGAAGTTAAATCTGACCTTATGGGTGAGCAAACTATTCTATGTGGCATGCTACAAGCGGGTTCTATCGTATCTTACGAGAAGATGATTGCTGATGGCATCGAACCAGGCTACGCAGGTAAACTTCTACAATACGGTTGGGAAACGATTACTGAAGCACTTAAGTTCGGTGGTGTAACTCACATGATGGACCGTCTATCTAACCCTGCTAAAGTTAAAGCGTTTGAGCTTTCTGAAGAGCTAAAAGACCTAATGCGTCCGCTTTACAACAAGCACATGGATGACATCATCTCTGGTCACTTCTCTAGCACAATGATGGCTGACTGGGCGAACGATGACGTGAACCTACTAGGTTGGCGTGAAGAGACAGGCGAAACAGCATTCGAAAACTATCCAGCTTCTGACGTAGAAATCTCAGAGCAAGAGTACTTCGACAACGGTATCCTAATGGTTGCTATGGTTCGCGCCGGTGTTGAGCTAGCATTCGAAGCAATGACAGCATCTGGCATCATCGATGAGTCGGCTTACTACGAATCTCTACATGAGCTTCCACTAATCGCAAACACAGTTGCTCGTAAGCGTCTTTACGAAATGAACGTTGTAATCTCTGATACTGCTGAGTATGGTAACTACCTATTCGCTAACGTAGCAACACCGCTACTACGTGAGAAGTTCATGCCTTCAGTAGCAACAGACGTAATCGGCCGTGGTCTAGGTGAAACATCTAACCAGGTTGATAACGCTAAACTAATTGAAGTAAACGAAGCTATCCGTAACCACCCTGTAGAGTACATTGGTGAAGAGCTACGTAGCTACATGAGCGACATGAAGCGTATCGCTGTAGGCGGTTAATTTGTCGCTTAGATACTATAAATTTGCAGAAAAAGCGAAGCAGTATCACTAACTCCTTACAGGTTGGAGTTATAAATAAGCAACACAACATCTAATGAAAAGGCTTGGTCGCCGTTGACCAAGCCTTTTTTCTTTTAGTAACAAAGTCTTAAAAATCAATAAAATGAACATTGTTTGATAGGTATTCGTCGACTTTCAGTTCTTGATTGAGCCTTAGAAATACAAAAGGGTTGGTGCTTTCACACCAACCCTTTCAGTTTGCTTTCTTTACGCTTACTTGTCGGCAATCTTTGCTTCTAAGTTCGCTAGCTTTTGTTCCATTTCAGTCAGCTTTTGGCGAGTGCGCAGTAGTACTTGTGTTTGAACATCAAACTCTTCACGGCTTACAACGTCTAGCTTGTTCAGTTGGCCTTGAATAACCTGACGAACTTTTTGATCTACGTCTGAACCAAGCTCTTTTACTGGTTGAGGCATAGAATCGTGGATCTGCTTAGCAATCTGCTCTAGTTTTTTTGGATCAAACATATCAATTAAAACTCCTGAATATTTACCACTATTCTATTTAATCACACTTGAGATGTCGCCTATGGCGTACAAAAAAAGGCCACCGAAGTAGCCTTTTTATTGTTATTACGACTTAGTGATTACTTATTATCAGCTAATTCTCTGTGCGCTGCTTTTGCTTCATCGACGCGAGCTAGTTTTTCTAGGTCTTTGTCTTCAACAAATACAGGTAGAGGTTTGTGTTTTTCAGCTAAGTAGCTGTAAATCACTGGCAGTACAAATAGCGTGAAGAGAGTACCAATTGCTAAACCAGCAACGATTACGATACCAATACTGAAACGCTGAGCCGCACCCGCACCACTTGCGTACATCAGTGGGATTAGACCCGCGATCATCGCAGCCGTTGTCATCAGGATTGGACGAAGACGAACCTTCGCTGCTTCCATTACCGCTTCAATACGAGTTTTTTGATTGTGCAGCTGCTCTTCTTTCGCAACCTCACAAATCAAGATACCGTGCTTGGTAATCAGGCCGACTAAGGTGATCAAACCAACTTGCGAGTAGATGTTCATCGTTGCCGCGCCCCAAGCCAGAGCTATTAGGGCACCACAGATCGCCAGTGGTACAGATACCATGATAACCAGTGGGTCTTTCAGTGATTCAAACTGAATCGCCAATACCAAGAAGATGATTGCCAGAGCTAAACCAAAGGTCGCGTAAAGTGCGCTACCTTCTGTTACGTATTGGCGTGCTTCACCCATGTAGTCATGGTTGTAGCCACTTGGAAGCTTATTCGCTGCCGTGTCTTCAAACCACGCAATTGCATCACCCATTGCAGCGCCTGGAGCCGGTACCGCACCAATCGTCGCCGAGTTCAATTGGTTGAAGTGAGGAAGAGAGCGAGGCTCTGCCACAACATCAATCGTAATCAAACTGCCTAGTGGTACAGCGTTGCCGTCTGCAGCACGTACGTAGTAGTTGTTCATCGATTCAGGGTTTAGACGGAATTTACGTTCAACTTGAGGAATAACCTCGTAAGAACGGCCATTCAAGTCTATACGGTTCACGTAGCCATCAGACATCATGGTACCGAGCGTGATACCGATATCTTGCATGGTCACACCGTATGCGCCTGCTTTATCCTTGTCGATGTTGATCTTCATGGTTGCTGAGTCGTAGTTCAGGTCGAGATCTGAATATACGAACAACGGGTTTGAAGAGACATCAGCCAGAATGTCTGTGGTAATTTGGAACAAGCTTTCAAAACTGTTTGGCGTTGTTATGACAAATTGAATTGGAAGGCCTGAACCAGCACCGGGTAGTTCTGGCATTTGGAATGCAGTTACCGCCATTCCTGGAACATCTTTCACCAAATTACCAACGCGGTTTGCTACGTCTGATTGGCTTGCTTCACGTTCGCTCCAAGGAACCATAGACGCGATACCAAATGCTTGGTTTGCATTTGGCACACCTGTAAATACCTGTGCGTAAGCAACTTCTGGCTGATCAGACAGAATCTGGTTTACGTCGTTCATGGTATTTTGCATGAAGTCTAAGTTTGCATTCGACGGTGCTGTACCCATCAACATGATTACACCTTTATCTTCTGAAGGTGCTAGCTCACTAGGGATGAATTTGAACAACAACGGTAAACTTGCAAATACGATGATAGCAAAACCAATAAATACTGGACGATGTTGCATTACCGCACCAAGCATACGCTCGTAACGGTTAGTCATGCCATCTAGCACGCTATGAACTTTCTGCTCAAACTTGCTTGGCTCAGCGTGAGCTTTCAGCATTTTCGAACACATCATTGGCGAGAGCGTTAGTGCCACAATGCCTGATACGAAAACCGAACCCGCTAGGGTTAATGCAAACTCTTTAAATAGCGAGCCTGTAATACCACCCATCATCGCAATTGGAGCATATACCGCACCTAGCGTTAACGTCATTGCGATAACAGGCACCGCAATTTCGCGGGTACCGATAATCGCTGCACGGAAAGGGGACTCGCCGAGCTTGATATGCCTGTCGACGTTTTCAAGTACTACGATCGCATCATCTACCACTAGACCGATGGCAAGTACCATTGCAAGTAGTGTCATTAGATTCCAAGAGAAACCCATTGCCTGCATTACCATTGCCACACCAATCAAAGACAGTGGGATAGTAATAATAGGGATCAGTACCGCTCGGAATGAACCTAAGAATAAAGTAATTACTATCAATACGATTAATGCCGCTTCAAGGATTGTCTTAATTACTTCTTGAATTGACTCGTTAATCGCAATGGTTGAATCGTACATTACGTTCATTGAGATGTTGCTTGGTAGGTTCTTCTCTAGTTGAGGAAGAAGTTCCAGTACATCAGCAGCGATGTTGATTGGGTTCGCACTTGGCGCCGCATTGATCGCGGCTACAACCGCCTCTTGGCCGTTAGCACTTGCTCGGTAAACATCGTGACTTTTTTCAAGAGAAACCTTCGCGATATCGGATAGGCGAATGATCTCACCTTCTCCGCTTTTCACGACTAGATTCTCTAGTTCTTCAGTGTTTGATACTTGTGTATCGGCACTGCCGTTGTAAAGCACGAACTCACCGGTCGCTTGACCCGTAGCTGATTGGTAGTTGTTAGCGTTCAGTACCGTCATTACATCAGATGCAGTCAGACCAATCGCCGCCATTTTTGATGGGTCTAGCCATACGCGCAGTGCGTATTTCATACCACCATATAGATCAACTTTAGATACACCATTAACCGTGAATAGCTGCGGGTTGATTACACGCTCTAGATAGTCGGTAATTTGGCTCGATACCAACTCGTCACTGGTAAAACCAATGTAGAGTACAGCGGTTGTTGAACCGGTAGACATGGTTACGGTTGGATCTTCAGCCTCTTTAGGTAGCTGAGAACGTACCGAGTTTGTCTTGGCCAATATGTCAGACAATGCCGCATTCGGGTCGGTGTTCAACTTCATGTTCACGGTAATCGTAGATTTACCTAGCACAGAAGAAGATGTCATATAATCGATATTATCCGCTTGAGCCACAGCCTGTTCGAGGGGCTGGGTGATAAAGCCTTGGATAAGATCGGCACTTGCACCATAGTAACCAGTTGAGACTGTCACCACGGTATTCGTCATTTCCGGGTATTCACGCACCTGCATTTTGAAGATTGCTTGTAAGCCAAGCAGAGCAATCAAAAAGCTGATGGATACCGCTAGAACTGGACGTTTAATAAAAACATCAGTAAAGCGCATTGTGCCTCCAGTTACAGCTTAGGTGTTTCAGATGGTGGAGTGATCGCATCACTTTCAACAACTTTAACTTTGGCGCCGTTACTTAGGCGTACTTGGCCAGAAGTTACAACCGTATCGCCAGCTTTAACACCCTCAAGGATGTGTGCAATATCAGCCGTACGCTCACCTACTTTTACAACATGTTGAGCAACACGCTGAACTCCGTCTTCTTCAGTTAAGATGTAAACATTGTCACCATATAGAGTGAAAGTAATCGCTGTTTGAGGAAGAGTAACTTGGTTCTCTAGCTTAGGCAGAATGATGTTAGCACGAGCGAACATACCGCTACGAAGCTTGCCATCATTGTTTGGAATATCTGCTTGAACTTGGATAAGACCACTTTGGATGCTTACTGCTGGTTCGATGGCACTGATAGAACCTTCAAATGGCTTCTCTGGGTAGGCATCAACAAAGATGTCGATAGCTTGACCCACATGGATACGAGAGATATCAGTTTGAGAAACCGTGAAGCGCAGGCGCATGACACTGGTATCTTCTAAACGAACGATATCGGTACCTGATTGCAGGTATTGACCGAGGTAAACGTTACGAATACCCACTTTTCCATCAAAAGGAGCACGAATTTCACGACGTTCGATAGATGCTTTTAGGCTTTCAATATCAGCAGATAGAGAGTAGAAGTTTGCTTCTGCTTCATCGTATGCTTCTTTAGAAATAGAACCTTTCTTAAAAAGACCTTGGTAGCGTTTGTATTTTGCTTTTGCCGCAGGCAGGCGAGCTTCAGAGCTCTTTAGATTTGCCTTTTCTACGCCAGAATCAAGACGAACAAGTAGTTGGTCATTTTTAACATCAGTACCAGAACCAAAAGAGATTTGGTCAATAACACCGCTGGTTTCGTTCGCTAGTGTCACACCTTGGTTAGGTTCGATGAAGCCGATAGCTTCGATTACTGGAACCCAGTCGATAGGTTGAACTTCTGTTACCGTTACTGGAAACTCTGGCTCAGGTCGGTTAGCCATAAACTCAGCAATTTTTTGTTGTTTAAACATGTTAAACCCAATAACGCTGCCGAAAAGTAGTACAGCGATGAGTAACATGAAGAAAGTCCACTTTTTCATTCTAGTTAGAACTCCAAATTAGTGTGTAATAATCGCATCCCAACTTGCTTCAATCGCCGCTTCAATGGCTTTTTTATCAAGTTGGTAATATCCAAGAGATTGCTTACGGGCCAGCGTGACACTGACTTCTAAGCTAAGTGCTGCTAAAACAGGGTTTTCTAGAGGCTTAAACACCCCTTGCTCTCTACCTTCAGTAAAGAGTTGATCTATTTTGTGGAACATTTTTCGTTCAATCTCTTTGGTCTCATGGCTGCGAATACAAGGTAAAGAGTCGTATTGAGCTCTATTCTTTAAATTACAGATGTTTGATCCCGAGAGCTCGAAAATGTTGAGCCACATTTTTCTAAATCGTTCTTTTAGACTCATCGAATCTTCAACGCCTTGCTGAATTAAACCAGCATTCCGTTGAGTGACAGCTAAGCGAACTTGTTGTAATAGTTCTTCTTTGTCTGAGAAGTAGCGATAAATAGTTCCAGCCGCAACTCCTGCTTCTTTAGCTAGTTTATGCATAGAAAGACCGTGAAAGCCTGATTCAGCAATCAGTTTTTCGGCGGCATCTATAATTTGTTGTCTTTTATCTATCATAGAATAAGAACCAGACAGTGATAATATACTCACTAATGAATGAACGTTCATTCATTATAGCCTAAGACCCACACATATGTGCAACATAGTTTTTCATATGTGATATAAAATTCTTGCATAAGAGAGCGTAGCATTCGTGGTGTTGCAGCATTATTATAGGCGCGCAATTGAATTCGCCCCGATAGACCAAATTGAGAACCAAATGAAACTGAACCCAAGACAAGATGAAGCCGTGAAATATGTTTCGGGCCCCTGTTTAGTATTAGCAGGCGCTGGATCTGGTAAAACACGTGTTATCACGAATAAGATTGCTTACTTGGTTCAAGAGTGTGGTTACAAGGCACGCAATATTGCAGCGGTAACTTTTACCAATAAAGCGGCTCGCGAGATGAAGGAACGTGTGGGGCAAACTCTGGGTAAAGGTGAATCGAAAGGCCTGATCGTTTCGACTTTTCATACCATGGGCTTAACTATCATTCGTCGTGAATACAAAGCGCTGGGTCTGAAAGCGGGCTTCTCTCTATTTGATGACCAAGACCAGTTGGCGCTATTAAAAGAGCTAACAGAGAGACAGATCGATGGTGATAAGGATCTGCTGCGTGCTTTAATGAGCACCATTTCGAATTGGAAGAATGACATGCTGACGCCAGATCAGGCGAAAGCTCGAGCTCAAGGCGAACAAGAGCAGTTGTTTGCATTCTGTTTTGAGATGTACCAGAAACAGATGAAGGCATACAACGCGCTCGATTTTGATGATCTGATTGCGATGCCAGTATTACTTCTGAAAACCAATCAAGAAGTGCGCGAGCGCTGGCAGTCTCGTATTCGCTATTTACTTGTCGATGAGTATCAAGATACCAACACCAGCCAATATGAATTGGTGCGTCTGCTTGTGGGAGAGCGTGGTCGTTTGACGGTCGTAGGTGACGATGACCAATCTATTTACTCATGGCGTGGTGCAAAACCGCAAAACTTGGTGCTGTTAGGTGAGGACTACCCTAACTTACGCTTGATCAAACTAGAGCAGAACTACCGCTCAACGAGTCGAATTTTGCGTGCAGCGAATATCTTGATCGCTAATAACCCACACGTTTATGAAAAGTCACTGTTCTCTGAGATCCCGGACGGTGAAAAGCTCAAGGTACTGAATGCTAAGAATGAAGAGCATGAAGCAGAGCGTATTACAGGTGAGATCATCGCTCACAAGTTTTTGAACCGCACTGAATATAAAGATTACGCAGTGCTGTACCGTGGTAACCACCAATCTCGCTTGATTGAAAAAGCGTTGATGCAGAACCGTGTGCCTTACAAAATTTCTGGCGGTACGTCTTTCTTCGCTAGAGCTGAGATTAAAGACATCATGGCTTACCTCCGCGTGTTGGTGAACCCTGATGATGACAACGCGTTTCTACGTATTGTAAACACACCACGTCGTGAGATTGGCCCGGTGACGCTTGAGAAGTTAGGCAGCTACGCCAACATGCGCGGTAAAAGCCTGTTTGAAGCGAGCTTTGAGATGGGTTTAGAGCAAACTTTGACTGGTCGTGGTTTAGAAAACCTGCGCCGTTTCAGCGATTGGATTGTTCGTATTTCTGATAATGCTGAACGTGGCAATACCGTTGAGGCTGTTCGCTCTTTGGTTCGTGATATTAACTATGAAGATTGGTTGTACGAAACCTCGGCAAGCCCGAAAGCTGCAGAGATGAGAATGAAGAACGTTTCTGATCTTTATAGTTGGATCGTTGCTGACCTTGAGGGTGACAACTACGACAAAGAAGAGAAGACCCTACGAGAAGTGGTTCAACGTTTAACGCTACGTGACATGATGGAGCGTGGTGAAGATGATGACGATGCAGACCAAGTTCAATTAATGACATTGCACGCATCGAAAGGTCTAGAGTTTCCGTATGTGTTCCTGATGGGAGCCGAAGAGGGTATCTTGCCACACCAAACCAGTGTCGATGAAGGTAACGTAGAAGAAGAACGTCGTCTTATGTATGTAGGGATTACTCGAGCGCAGAAAGAGCTGACCTTCACTAAGTGTCGTGAACGTCGTCAGTATGGCGAATTGATAAAGCCAACACAAAGCCGATTCCTTGATGAACTGCCGCATGAAGATGTGGAGTGGGAAAGTGTGAAGAAGCCTCAATCCGCAGAAGAACGAATGGAGAAAGGGCAGGCACACATTGCCAACATTCGTGCGATGTTCAACAAGAAGTGATGTTTGGCTCTAAATCGAGACCAATAAAAAGGTGACCATGAGGTCACCTTTTTTGAATTTTGTATTTTTAATTACAGACCGGCAATCATGTGCTCGATAGCATCTTTGATTTCGTCGTCTGAACAGTCCATACATGAACCTTTCGCTGGCATAGCATTGAAGCCGTTGATTGCGTGGTCAGCTAGGATGTCGCGACCTTGGGCAATACGAGGACCCCAGTCACCAGCATCACCTGTTTTAGGTGCGCCACTTACGCCAGATGCGTGACAAGCGATACAAAAGGTACCGTAAACTGCTGCGCCATCACGAGGGCCTGTTGGTTCTGCGGCTACTGGCTCGCTGCCGACTAGGTAAACTTGGCCAACTGGTTTGATGCGTTCAGCAATAGCATCTTGCTCTGCTTCGCTTAGGCCTGAAGCCATAGCGCCAGTTGAAAAGGTTAAAACTGCGATGACAACGCTTAAAATTCGACGAGACATATCCATTAAACTCACTTTACATTCCCAAGGTAAGTACATGCTTACCAATTTATAGTGTTGGAAGGGTGTTTTGGCTTTATCAGCAAAGAGCAACTGTTAAACCAATGTAAATAATGGGTGATTATATCCCGATAAGTTGTTGCAATAAACAACAACTTATAAGCTGCGGTGGGTTGTAGTACTCAAATAAGGGGTTTATCACATATTAACTGTCGAAAAAGAGACCAAACAGAAAAAAAAGTTAAAAAAGTACTAGACGGCATAAGGTGATATACGTATTATTCCACTCCGCCGACAGGGCATGCGCCTGTAGCTCAGCTGGATAGAGCGTTGGCCTCCGGAGCCAAAGGCCGAAGGTTCGAATCCTTTCAGGCGCGCCATCCGGTCTCTTACTTAGGTAAGTGAGAATTGGCAAAAAGAAATAATGGTGGCTATAGCTCAGTTGGTAGAGCCCTGGATTGTGATTCCGGTGGTCGCGAGTTCGAATCTCGTTAGCCACCCCATTCTTTCTTTACAAAATATCGGTAGCTTCGGCTTCCAGTGTTGATTCATTATTCCCAAGAGTCGATACAAAATTAGTCGGTGAATAGCGCAGCTTGGTAGCGCATCTGGTTTGGGACCAGAGGGTCGGGGGTTCGAATCCCTCTTCACCGACCACTATTTCAATAATCGCTTTTTAAGCGGTTATATAAAAGATTAGTGGTGGCTATAGCTCAGTTGGTAGAGCCCTGGATTGTGATTCCGGTGGTCGCGAGTTCGAATCTCGTTAGCCACCCCATTAATTTTGGTAACTTCATTGAAGTTCCCTGTTTGAGAAATCAAACGAAACGTCTCGGTGAATAGCGCAGCTTGGTAGCGCATCTGGTTTGGGACCAGAGGGTCGGGGGTTCGAATCCCTCTTCACCGACCACCTTAAGAAGCCTCGTCAGAAATGACGGGGCTTTTTTACGCCTGGAATTTAGATAATTTGAGACCAGAGGGTCGTGGGCTGGATCGCCAGTCCGATCAAATCCTTCTTCACCTACCACCTTTAAGAAAGCTTATCAGAAATGATGAGCTTTTTTTTCATCTGTAGATCTCTAGGTTGGAACCCAAGTGGGGGTTCGCCTGATGTTCAAAGAATGTCTCTTCACTGACCGCCTTTAAGAAAGCTCATCAGAAATGATGAGCTTTTTTTTCATCTTTGGATCACTAGATTGGAACCCAAGTGGGGTTCGCCAGATCTTCAAAGGGTGTCTCTTCACTGACCACCTTTAAGAAGCCTCAACTAGCCATCCGCGTCAGGAATGACGGGGCTTTTTTACATCTCTCATTTCAGTAATCCTCAATTTTTAATGCTGGGACCTCAACCGCTTCGACATCTTGCCTGATGTCACCTCCGTAAATCTCCCCCTTCCATGCAATAAGATAGGCTCTTACCCTTTCTCTTCATTATGGTGCTTATACGGAGCAGTTTGCTTTATCAAATGTGCAGATCGATATCTAATTTTATATAAAACTAACCACCAATCATTCGACAAATTAATAGGTTTGGTCTAAGGATTTTTATGAAAAGTGAAATTTGACGTTAAATATGTTCTCTAAGGCCTGTATTTGACAGATTTCTTCGAATCTTGTTGTTTAAAAAATCCTTTGATTTATTGAGTCTTTCGTTTTTCTTGTTTGTATTTATCAAAATAATTCATATGGTTGAATGTGTGGCTAGGTTGGTTTTGTCTGGTTGTTTTGTTTGCTTAAATTGGTAAAGTTAGCGTTTGTTTCTATAGTGTTAATTGTTTTTTGGAATAATTATTTGATCTTGGTGACTGGTGGGGATATGTGCTTTGAATGATATGTTTAACTCTACAAGTACGCAGTAGTAAGGGGTTTGTGAGTATTTATTATTGGAAATATAATGCTGATTTTCATTACTATATGCTCTTCGAGTGAATACTTATGTGGTATTTTTACTTGCTAAGCGTTTAATGTCGACTTTTTATCCTATTTTTGTTGCTTTTCTGTGAATTATTTGCCAAATTGTCAACCGTATAAAATATCAGAACAATATTCTGGTAAGAATGGATTCAATTTTGCAGACAGGGCAGAAAGCTGCCAAAGCAGTAGAGGTCTGGTAATGTCACTTTTAGAAGTAAAAAATCTTCGTATCGAATACCCATCTCGTCATGGAGTTCACGCCGCAGTGAAATCACTTTCGTTCAACATTGAACGTGGTGAAATTGTTGGCGTTGTAGGCGAGTCTGGTGCAGGCAAATCAACAGTAGGTAATGCTGTGATCGATTTGCTGAGCCCTCCTGGTCGCATTGCTAGCGGCGAGGTATTTCTGGACGGTGAAAAAGTTTCAGGCTTATCTCCTGAACAGATGCGTTCTGTTCGCGGCTCAAAGATTGGTTTTATCTTCCAAGATCCAATGACTTCTCTTAACCCTCTATTCACAGTAGAACAGCAGTTAAAAGAGACGATTCATGCCAACATGAAGGTTTCGGATCAAGAAGCCTACCAGCGCTCATTAGATTTGATGAACCAAGTTGGTATTCCGCAACCAGAAAACCGTTTAAAGCAGTACCCACACCAATTCTCTGGCGGTATGCGTCAGCGTGTTGTTATCGCGATCGCACTGGCAGGTGAACCTGACCTAATCATCGCCGATGAACCAACAACCGCACTGGATGTTTCTATTCAAGATCAGATCTTGGGTTTGATTCGCGACCTATGTATTAAGAAGAATGTAGGTTGTATGTTGGTCACACACGATATGGGTGTGGTATCTAATGTTACCGATCGCGTAGCCGTTATGTATCGTGGTGATTTGGTTGAGTTTGGTCCGACGGCGAAAGTCCTTGGTACTCCTGAACACCCTTACACGCACAGTCTTATCTCCGCGGTTCCGCGTTCAGATCGTAAACTTGATCGTTTCCCTCTTGTGAGCTACATCGAAGAAGCACATGAGATGGAACCACTTGATGTGAAAAACCACTGGTTAGGTCAAAGCCAAGACCACCGTGATTACACTGGTCCACTGTTGAATGTTGAAAACGTAAACTTGCGCTTTACTACCAAGGATTCTTTCTTTGAGAGTCGTCGTGAGTACGTTCAGGCGTCAAACAACGTGAGCTTTGAAGTACACGAAGGTGAAACTTTTGGTCTTGTTGGTGAATCTGGTTCGGGTAAATCAACGATTGCTCGTGTGATTGCTGGTTTGTACGCACCTAACTCAGGTAAGGTAACGTTTGAAGGCGTTGATCTTACGGGACTTAAATCTGAAAAAGAACGTCGCCCAATGCGTCGTCAAATGCAGATGGTTTTCCAAAACCCTTATACATCAATGAACCCTCGAATGAAGATATTCGACATCATTGCTGAGCCGATCCGATTCCATAAACTGACGCGTAACGAGAATGAAACTCGTCAGATCGTTAACGACCTGCTAGAGCACGTTGGTTTAGGCAAGATGGCTGGGGTTAAATACCCACACGAATTCTCAGGTGGCCAACGTCAGCGTATTTCTATCGCTCGCGCCTTGGCAACTCGTCCACGTCTTTTGATTTGTGATGAACCTACCTCGGCGCTGGATGTGTCGGTTCAGGCTCAGATCCTTAACCTATTAAAAGATTTACAAGACGAGCTCAACCTAACCATGCTGTTCATCAGTCACGATTTACCGGTGATTCGCCAAATGTGTGATCGTGTTGGTGTGATGCAAATGGGAGAACTATTGGAAGTAGCGCCAACTGAGCAGCTATTCCAATCGCCTCAGCATGAATACAGCAAACACCTAATTTCTTTAATGCCTGAATTTACAGGTTTAAGAGAAGAAAAAGCAGTGGCACAAGCCGCGGTATAAAAATCAGCAGGCTGGAGTTTAGCTTGCTAAAAACAATAAACAGACGCAAATACAACAACTAGGGATCTGGATTCCCGCATGAAGGAGTTATGCAATGAAAACCATGAAAAGCAAATTAGCAGTAGCTTTAATGGCAGCTGGCCTAAGCTTTAGTGCAGCAGCAGCAGATATTACCGTTGGCTACGCAGCTGACCCGGTATCACTTGACCCGCACGAGCAGCTGTCTGGTGGCACACTGCAAATGTCTCACATGGTGTTTGACCCTCTAGTACGTTTCACTCAAGAGATGGATTTTGAAGGCCGCCTAGCATCTAGCTGGGAGCGTGTTGATGAAACGACTTTCCGCTTTAACTTACGTAAAGGCGTGAAATTCCACTCTGGTAACGAACTGACTGCTGATGATGTTGTGTGGACTTTTGAACGTCTACAAGCTTCTCCAGACTTTAAGTCTATCTTCACGCCATACGAAAAAATGGTAAAAGTGGATAACTACACAGTTGAGCTAGTATCAAAAGCGGCTTACCCACTAGTACTACAAACAGCAACCTACATCTTCCCAATGGACAGCAAGTTCTACTCTGGTCAAACAGCGGAAGGTAATGACAAATCTGAGCTAGTTAAGCACGGTAACTCGTTTGCTTCGACTAACGTTTCTGGTACTGGTCCATTTATCGTAACGCAGCGTGAGCAAGGCGTTAAAGTAACGTTCGAGCGTTTCAACGATTACTGGGACACAGAAACTGAAGGTAACGTAGACAAGCTAACACTTGTGCCAATCAAAGAAGATGCAACGCGTGTAGCAGCACTTCTTTCTGGCGACGTTGATATGATTCACCCTGTTGCGCCAAACGATCACAAGCGTGTTAAAAAAGCTAAGAACATCGATCTAGTAACGCTACCTGGTACTCGTATCATTACGTTCCAAATGAACCAAAACAGCAACGAAGCACTGAAAGATGTGCGCGTTCGTCAAGCAATCGTTCATGCGATTAACAATGAAGGTATTGTTAAGAAAATCATGAAAGGTTTCGCGACAGCTGCTGGTCAGCAGAGCCCAACAGGCTACGCGGGTCACAACGAAGATCTAGTTCCTCGTTACGATCTGAAAAAAGCGAAAGAGCTGATGAAAGAAGCGGGCTACGAAGACGGCTTTACACTAACTATGGCAGCGCCTAACAACCGTTACGTGAACGATGCGAAAGTTGCGCAAGCGTCTGCGGCAATGCTGTCTAAGATTGGTATCAAAGTTGATCTTAAGACAATGCCTAAAGCACAGTACTGGCCAGAATTTGATCTATGTTCAGCAGACATGATGATGATCGGCTGGCACTCAGATACTGAAGATTCAGCTAACTTCAACGAGTTCCTAACAATGACTCGTAACGAAGAGACTGGCCGTGGTCAATACAACTGTTCTGGCTACTCAAACCCAGAAATGGATGCGATTGTAGAAGCTTCTAATACTGAAACTGACCCAGTTAAGCGTTCTAAGATGCTGAAAGGAGTTGAAGCAACACTTTACAACGATGCAGTCTTCGTTCCTCTACACTGGCAGAGTGAAGCGTGGGGCGCGAAATCTAACGTAGGTGCAGCAGACGTAGTAAACCCAATGGTTATGCCTTACTTCGGCGACCTAGTTGTAAAATAATCTAGCTTGCTAGAATCGAGAGCCTGAAGCTTTCAGGCTCTCAATATTATTAAGATATAGATTTAAGTTTCGGTATTTGGTCTTCCTTCAGTCTGGCTAAATACCTTTTTTAAGACTGATTTTTTTGTTGTCTAGTCGCGGATTTCGATTAGATAGTCATGGATAGATAAGGGGCAAGGAATGGTTACGTTTCTGGTCAAGCGCCTGTTTCAGGCACTGATAGTGATGTTTGTGATCAGTTTGGTGGCGTTTGCCATTCAGGATAACCTGGGCGACCCGTTACGTGAGTTAGTCGGTCAATCTGTTTCAGAGGCGGAGCGTCAAGCGCTACGCGATGAACTCGGCTTAAATGATCCCTTCGTTACAAAATACTCTCGCTTTGTAGGCGCAGCTCTACAGGGTGATCTTGGTACTTCATACTTCTTTAAGCGACCTGCAGTTGATGTGATTCTAGATAAACTAGTGGCAACTCTGGAGCTGGTATTTGGTGCTTCTTTAATTATTGTTTGTATGTCGATCCCACTCGGCGTTTACTCTGCGATTCACCCAAAAAGCTTTTTTACCAAATTGATTATGGCAGGCAGTAGTGTCGGTATCTCGGTTCCTGTTTTCTTAACTGCAATCATGCTGATGTATGTGTTCTCTATCGAGCTCGGTTGGCTGCCGTCATTTGGACGTGGTGATACGGCCAACTGGTTTGGTTGGGAGTCTGGCTTCTTAACGCTAGATGGCCTTGCACACTTAGTACTGCCGAGTATTGCTCTGGCATCTATCATGCTGCCGCTGTTTATTCGTCTAGTTCGTTCTGAAATGCTAGAAGTTCTAAGTTCTGAATACATTAAGTTTGGTAAAGCGAAAGGCCTAGCGCTAAACAAAATCTATTACCAACATGCATTGAAAAACACCATGCTACCGGTACTTACCGTTGGTGGTGTTCAGATTGGTACCATGGTGGCTTACACCATTCTTACGGAAACGGTTTTCCAGTGGCCAGGTACAGGCTTCTTATTCTTAGAAGCAATCAACCGTGTAGATACACCACTGATTACCGCATACGTTATTTTTGTTGGTCTTATTTTCGTCGTGACTAACACAATTGTTGATTTGCTTTACGGTGTTATCAACCCAACCGTTAACATCACAGGGAAAGGAGCATAATCATGGAACAGACATCGACAGTGCCGTCTCGCTGGGAACGTTTTAAGCAATCAGACATTGTGTATTACTTCTTACGCGACAAAGTGGCAATGGTGAGTTTCGCCATTTTCTCAATCTTTTTAGTGATGGCACTAGCTGCCCCTATTCTAGCGCCAACAGACCCGTACGACGTGACATCGATTGATATCATGGACTCAGAGCTGCCACCATCATGGATGGAAGACGGCGAAGAACGTTTCTTGTTAGGAACGGATGAGCAAGGCCGTGATATTTTATCGACTATGCTTTACGGTTCTCGTTTATCACTGACTATTGGTTTCTTAGCGGTAGGTCTACAACTGACGCTTGGTATTATCATTGGCTTGTCTGCGGGTTACTTCGGTGGCCGTATTGATAGCTTCTTGATGCGCTTCGCTGATGTTCAGCTTTCGTTCTCAACCATGATGGTTGCGATCATTGTCTCGGCCATCTTTAAGGCAAGTTTCGGTAGTGACTTCTATGCACAATACGCTGTGGTGATGCTGGTGGTGATCATTGGTATCGCAGAATGGCCGCAGTATGCGCGTACTATTCGTGCATCAGTATTAGCAGAGAAGAAGAAAGAGTACGTAGAAGCGGCACGTGTGATGGGCTTTAGAGCACCTCGTATCATGTTCCGTCATATCCTGCCTAACTGTTTATCACCGATTTTGGTTATCTCTACAGTACAGGTGGCAAATGCCATCATGTCAGAAGCGGCACTTTCTTTCCTAGGTTTAGGCCTTCCAGTCGACCAACCCTCACTGGGTGCTCTGATTAGTACTGGTTTTAACTACATCTTCTCAGGAGCATGGTGGATCACTGCATTCCCAGGTGTGCTTTTGGTGACATTGGTGCTAGTTATCAACCTACTAGGCGACTGGTTACGTGACGTGTTTAACCCGAAAATCTATAAAGGGTGATAGTTCAGTTTGATTTTTAGTAAAAAAAATCACTAAACTAAGAGTCGTAAGCAATTACGGCTCTTTTTTTGCTTAATGAATTTGGAACTTAGTACCATTGATAGAGTCAATAGTACTTAAAATGGAATTCATGTTTTATCGACATTTGTTCGGTAATAATTAACCCCTAGAGGGTTTAAGTGGTGGTTATGAAGTTGACAATGAATGTTGTATGTCGTGCTGTGGTTAGAAATTATCGTATGGGGCTTATTGCTGCATCTCTGTTGGTATCAAGCCAAGTTAATGCCGAATCGGTTCTATGCGATGCGACTCAGGCAAGCACCAATCAGTTACCACAGCTAGAACAATCATGTCCGATTGGTAAAGGTGTTTGGGGCAGTAAAGCGCCTAAACATCATTCAGATAATGAGCTGTTTTGGGTTCAATGTGGTTTGTTGAATAAGCCTTTGTCACTGAGCAAAGCAAAGCCATTGTATGAGAAGATTTCAACTAACGTATGGATGAAGCCCGAAGGTGGAGACTATCGCTGCCTAATTGGTCCTTATTCTACTTTCTCTGATGCGAGAAAAGACTTAGCTCAGGTACGTAAGGTTTCTGGGTATGGCGAAGCCTTTATTCGTATGGTTGATAAATCGAAGACCTCTTCTTCACAACCGGTCGTGACCAAAGCAATGAAGTCAAAAACGGCAGAGCCAAAAACGGTTAAGCATCAAGCCCCAGTTAAGGCTAAAGTAGCAGCGAAACCAGCGCCGAAGCCGATAGCTGCTGCTCAAAAAACTGCAGTCGCGAGTGCTGCTGCCATTCAAGCTTTCCCTAGTCATGGTGCAAATTCAGACAATGATCTGAACATTGAAATACGCATGACAGCGAGTGTTGCGGGTAGTAAATATGCGATTCCTTATCTTTTAGGTGATGAACAACAGTTTTATATGGAGCAAGGTAAACCTTGGAGCCGACTCGATTACGACAGTGCCGAATTAGTATGTGATAAGATTAATATGACGCTGTTGAGTGAAAAGCAGTGGCAAAGTCTCTTAGGGTCGAAGGTCATGGAAAATCAGAACTGGCCAATGCATCTACCTTATTGGGGAGCGGATAAAAAAGGCCTGTTTACTAACGGTAACGTAAACCAGCTTAAAGGCTCCTCACTACTTAATGTGATGTGTGTGAAATAACGAAGACGTGCGTAATACCAAATAAGCCTCAGCCATTGCTGGGGCTTTGTTGTTTATACGCCTTTCTTTTCAATATCAGGTCTATTTCCGGATACTCGGATTTTCAATACAAATTTGATTAAAAATAGCTAAAAATTGTTCAAATAGAGCAGTTGGTGCGTAGAAAACCATAACTCAAGCAATAAGGTGATTGAGATTATGAGTTTGAAGAAACGATTAGAAGACGTAGCCCCGCGTTTTGAAGCCGGAGGTAAATACGAAAAGCTTTACCCTGTCTATGAGGCGTTTGCCACCATCTTTTATACGCCCGGCAACGTAAACCGAGGCTTGACCCATGTTCGAGATAGTATCGATCTCAAGCGAATTATGATTCTGGTGTGGCTGGCGACTTTCCCTGCCATGTTCTGGGGCATGTATAACGTCGGGCACCAGAGTGTCTCGGCACTTACATCCAGTTATCAACTTAACGAACTTACCTCGGTTATTGAGAGTAGTTGGCGCTTGTCATGGGCATTTGGTGATGCACAGTCATTGATAGTAAGTAGCTGGGGAAGTCAAATGCTGCTCGGGGCTCTCTACTTCTTACCCGTTTACGCGACAGTTTTCGTCGTCGGTGGTTTCTGGGAGGTGCTGTTTGCCGTTGTACGTAAGCATGAGGTCAACGAAGGATTTTTTGTTAGCTCGGTTCTCTTTGCCTTAATTCTTCCACCGACTATCCCGTTATGGCAAGCAGCGCTAGGTATCACCTTTGGTATCGTTGTCGCGAAAGAGCTGTTTGGTGGCACAGGGCGAAATTTCCTTAATCCAGCGCTTGCTGGTCGAGCCTTTCTCTACTTTGCCTATCCTGCCAACATGTCGGGAGGTTTAGTATGGGTGGCAGCCGATGGTTATTCTGGTGCAACACCTTTAAGCCAATGGTATGAAGGTGGTGGCGCGTCACTCATCAATAACATGACTGGCGAGGCGATCACTTGGATGGACGCCTTTATCGGTAATATTCCGGGTTCGATGGGCGAGGTTTCTTCATTGCTTATCATGTTGACGGGGCTGATTCTGATTGTCATGAAGATCGCCTCTTGGCGTATTGTTGCCGGTGTGATTATCGGTCTCGTCGTGACTTCGAGTTTGATGAACTGGATTGGCTCTGATACCAACTCGATGTTCTCGATGCCGTTCTACTGGCACTTTGTATTGGGCGGTGTTGCCTTTGGCACTTTCTTTATGGCAACCGACCCAGTTTCTGCCGCGTTTACTAATCAGAGTAAGTGGGCTTACGGGATTCTGATCGGTGTGATGACGGTCGGTATTCGAGTGCTCAACCCTGCTTATCCAGAGGGCATCATGTTGGCGATCTTGTTTGCTAACCTTTTTGCTCCGCTGTTCGACTTTGTAGTGAAAGAGCAAAACATCAAACGCAGGCAGAAACGAACATTGCGCTGATTTCAGTGCAGATAGGGAAAGCGATTCCCATAAGAAAGGCTTGCATCGCTGCAAGCCTTTCAATTTTTATTGCGATTGATTTGAAGTTGATTTAACTCCACTTCAAATCAATTTCGAACGGTTGGGTGTTACCACAATGCTCACCGCACATCTCATCGTATGCACTGTTGTGTATCAGCATTGCTGACGATACGCCTTGATCACTGAAGTGGTCGCGGGCTTGGTTAACACTCAAAAACTTCATTGGGTGCTGGTGGTCGTCTTTGATTAACTGCTTTTGCTCGCCAATGATTTGGTAAGCCAAGTAGATCCCGCCTTCAAATGATTCAATGAGTAGATTCATAACAAACTCCTTGTTGTTCTCGATAGTTCTTTGTTTCTGTATCTACGTTGATGGTTGTTTGAAGGTTCATGTGTGTTAAAAATGAAAAAACCAGAAGCTCAGCTTCTGGTTTATTAATAAGTAATCAAATTAACTCAAAGGTTAGTTGATTTTTTGCATGATGCTCACACGGCCTGTTGTTGATCCGTCTGGAGTCATTTTACGGCGAGTTAGCAATCCTTCGTCCCAGTTAGTACCAGCAGGTTGGTATTCCCATTTAATGATGTATTCTTGGTTATTACTATTTGCATCAACAGGACATTTATCTCCTGAACCAGGAATATAACCATTGTCAGTATCATCACAGAAGCGCACAACTGAGTTTAGATCTGTCAGTGTTGCTTTTGATTCACGTCCTGAAATGTTAAACCACCAATAGTCAATTGCAGCAAGCTCTTCATAGGTATACTTCTTGCCTGAGTCTTCAAGATCTGCCGGTGAGTTTGCATTGCACTCTTTCCCTGATACGGTAGCGCCCTCAGAATCAAATACCATTCTCATGACAGCATTTTGTCCATCAGCGCAAATCTGAGTGGTATCCCAAGACCCAGTGAAATCCACGTACCTTTCGTCACTAGGTGTTTCTACGTGATAGTAGAAATTCAAACTTTCTTCGATACGCTTTGCTTTACTTGATTCGCTTGATGGGTCGCTTAACTCTGTTTTTGAACGAATTTGTGTGTATATTTTTGTAATTGGGTCATAGCTACCTGAAAGAGTTTCATATTGGTATGAAGGGGTTGCATCGCCTTCATCTCGATCATCTTCCAGTTTGTTTGGCGTGTAGTGGTTGAGGACTTGTTGATTCCCTTCAATGAAAGGTGCCCAACCGTAACTCTCTGGTTTAGGTGTGGTATTTTCTTTGCTTTTATCAAGTAGAAGGTAAGAAAACGGAGCGTTTAGGGTGAAGTCTGGGTGAGCTGTTTGATTGCAGCCTGCAGAACTCCCTGCCAATACACAGCTGATGTACTTTTCAGCGTCTGCGTATGACAATAAAGAGTCGCTGTCACTTACAGCAATAAGACCATTGACTGAATCTTGATAAGTGAAGTAAGGCGTGCCACGTGTATGTTCAAACACAGCTTTAGGGAGCATTTTGTCAGCGTGAACTAACATTGTTTTGTCGTTAGGGCGGTTGTTTGGATCGTTAATATCATACTGTCTCACCATGATTGAGCGAATAAATTGCCCATTTTTCGCTACAAATGGATTGGCATCAGCGCTGCCGCGAACAGTCCCTGATTTTTCTCCGAATGCTTTCTCCATATGAGCCAATGCTTCAGATTCATTAGTAATTGAAGTGACTCCCATCGCTGTTAGGAAGTCTGTAACAGAATCACGGTCATCTAGACTTAGGTTTTTCATCTTCGCTAACGTCGCAGCATCAGGTTCGCGCAACGCATCTGGAATTGTCAGTACTTCATCAGAAGCGCTACCAAATTGGTTATCTAAAGACTGAAGTAGAATTGCTAAATTTAGAGCTCGGTCGTATTTGCCCGCCGCTTCAAATGGTGTCAGTACATCACGGTTTGATGCTGCCCCTACTTTCAAGCCATTTTCACCACCAATGAAGAAGGTCACCGTATCGTCAGACTTAGCGGTAAATTCGCCTTCGCTGTTTGTGATGCCCTTTGAACCAGAGCTAGTACTGTAGTAGATACCTTCAACAGCGGCATCGATAAATTTGTTGGTTGTTGTTGATGGTTCTGTCGGTGTTGTGACACCTGAATTAGAACTGTCGCTACCACAACCTGTTAAAGCCACTGCAATCGCTGCTGCGAGAATACTCACTTTTTTCATTACTCGTACATCCTTCATGTATTAGAGCTAATTGTTTTTTTTATGCGTGTAATTTTATAGCGCGCGATTGTAGTTTGATCTTGATTCCAAGTTAAGTATGTAAAATGCTGTTCGGTTAATAAATATCCCAGCCATACGGTAAAAAACAAAAAAAGCCGACATAGGTCGGCTTTTGTATAATATTTCTTTGACTTACAGTGGTTTATCGCATGGTAACAAATTCTTCGCTGCCCGTTGGGTGAATCGCCACAACAGAGTCGAAATCTGCTTTGGTTGCGCCCATCTTCATTGCAACGCCGAAGCCTTGAATCATTTCATCAACAGTGAAACCGATGCCGTGTAGGCCGACTACAGTCTCTTCTTCGCCAGCACATACTAGCTTCATCTTACAAGGTTGACGGTGCTGAGTGACTGCAGTGTACATTGCAGTAAAACCAGACGTGTATACCTTGATGTTGTCTTTGCCGTATTGCTCTTCAGCTTCTTGAGTCGTTAGACCAATAGTGCCGATAGGTGGGTGGCTGAATACAACAGTAGGAACGAGCGTGTAGTCCATCTTTGCGTTTGTTTGACCGTTGAATAGACGCTCAGAAAGCTGACGACCGGCTTTAACAGCAACAGGTGTTAGTTCGATACCGCCTTCCATGATGTCGCCAACACAGTAGATGCCAGGAACGTTGGTTGCTTGGAATTCGTCTACTTTGATGTAGCCACGGTCGTTAGTTGCAACACCCGTTGATGCTAGGTTGATAGCGTCAGTCGCTGGGTGGCGGCCGATAGCCCAAATTAGGTGGTCAACGTTTTGAGTGTTGCCGTTCTCTAGGTGCAGAGTCAGCGTGCCATCTGCTTCTTTCACTACTTCTTTAGGAACAGAGTGCGTGTGAAGTGTTGGACCTTCCGCTTCCATTACTTCAACCAGTGTTTCAACAATCATTGGGTCGAAGCTGCGAAGTGGTGACTCTTTACGACAGAACAAGTGTGTCTCTGTGCCAAGTGCACTTAGTACGCCTGCGATTTCTACTGCGATGTAGCCTGCGCCGATTACAGCAACACGCTTAGGTTGCTCCATCAGGTCGAAGAAACCATTTGAGTCGATACCGTGCTCTGCGCCAGGGATGTTTGGAATGGTTGGACGACCACCCACTGCGATCAGGATGTGATCCGCTGTGTAGTGTTCGCCGTTAACTTCAACGGTCTTTTCGTCAACAAACTTAGCAAAGCCTTTGATTACGTTTATTTTGTTGTTACCAAGAACACGATCGTAAGATTGGTGGATACGACCAATGTATGCTTGACGGTTTTCAACCAGTTTGCCCCAGTTGAAGCCTTTTACGTCAACATCGAAGCCGTAGTCTTTTGAATATAGGTTGATTGCTTCAGCAACTTGAGCACCGTGCCACATAACCTTTTTAGGAACACAACCAACGTTTACACAAGTACCACCAAGGTCTTGAGCTTCGATAAGTGCAACTTTTGCACCGTGCATTGCTGCGCGGTTAGCTGATGCGATGCCGCCTGAACCGCCGCCGATACAGATGTAATCAAAATGAGTCGCCATTACTTTCTCCATTTATTGAAGGTTGTGGGTACAGTGAGCGCACTGAACACCTACGTCCTATAGATTCTTAAATTGTCTAATTATTATATTGAGGGCAGATTGGTTGAACTCAATCTCCCTGTTTAAAATTTATTCGTGTATGTCACAGTCTATTGAAGATTCTTCAAACTATGCCATCGAGTTTGAGATTACTCGGGTACGATCCACTCTACTTTGAAGTGACCGGTCGCCGGCGCAATTGCTTCCTTCAAGAATGGAAGAATTTCGTTCATTTGGCTTTCTAGCTTCCAAGGTGGGTTGATAACAATCATGCCTGATGCTGTCATGCCACGCTCGTTGGTGTCTGGTGATACGCCAAGTTCGATTTGTAGAATCTTGTTGATGCCTAAGCCTTCAAGGCCTTCGATCATGTCTTCGATATCACAGCGATTTACCACTGGGTACCAAATTGCGTAGATACCGGTTGCCCAGCGCTTATGGCTTTGAGCAATCGCAGTCACAACATCACGGTACTCTTTTGCTAGTTCGTAAGGTGGGTCGATTAGCACCAAACCACGACGTTCTTTAGGTGGCAGACTACCTTTTAGGCGTTGGAAGCCATCTTCTTTGTAGATAGACACCTGACGATCGCGGTGGAACTCTTGCTCAAGCAGAGGGTGGTCTGCAGGGTGAAGTTCGGTTAATACCATACGGTCTTGGTCACGTAGGTGTGCGCGTGCAACACGTGGTGAACCTGGATAGAAACGCAGTTTTTCGCCATTGTTGAGTGCAGAGATAGACTCAAGGTAGCTTTGAATGTCTTCAGGAAGATCTTGTTGCCCCGCTTCACTTGCAGACCATAGACGTGCAATACCTTGTTTGTATTCGCCAGTTTTTTCAGACCATTCATGCGTTAAGTCGTAACGACCTACACCGGAGTGAGTGTCATGGTAAACAAAAGGCTTATCCTTCTGTTTCAAAGAATTAAGAATAAGGCTCTGTACGATATGCTTTACTACGTCGGCATGGTTGCCCGCGTGGAAGCTGTGGCGATAACTTAACAAATTAAACTCTCGTAACACTCTCGAATTAGAGTGTGATTAGTGTAGGTGGGGTTAGTTTGACTATTATAACCCCCAATGGGCCATAAATTCTCGAACAATTCAGGAACAGTCGTTCGCAATATGCAGTTAGTTATTGGTTCTGCTATTGAAATTTGCCTTCATGGGCACTATTTAATAACTATTCGCAGGTGATTTTTTAGGGCGACCCTGAGCCTGATGACTGTAAGACGACCTCATTACAAAAAAGACGAAAGTCTCTAAAGCCAAAGGAATGTTTATATGTCTAATCCGCTATTAACCTTCACGGACTTACCTCCGTTTTCACAGATTAAACCTGAGCACGTTAAGCCAGCGGTTGAGCAAGTGATTGAAGAGTGTCGCAACAAGATAGAACAAGTACTTGAAGGTAATACTTCACCAAGCTGGGACAACCTCGTTGCTCCAATTGATGAAGTGGATGATCGTTTAGGCCGTATTTGGTCACCTGTAAGCCATATGAATTCTGTGATGAACAGCGACGAACTGCGTGACGCTTATGAGAGCTGCCTGCCTGTTCTTTCTGAGTACGGCACATGGGTCGGCCAACACAAAGGTTTGTTCGAAGCGTATAAAGCGATCAAGGCGAGCGAAGCATTCTCGGCATTAAACCAAGCTCAACAAAAAACCATCACTGACGCACTGCGTGATTTTGAATTATCAGGCATTGGCTTACCCGCAGACGAACAGCATCGCTACGGTGAGATCAGCAAGCGCCAGTCTGAGCTAGGTTCTCAATTCTCAAACAACGTGCTTGATGCAACCATGGGTTGGAGCAAGCAGATCACAGACGTCGCTGAACTGACCGGTATGCCAGAATCAGCACTGGCGGCAGCTCAAGCGGCGGCAGAAGCTAAAGAGCAGGAAGGTTACCTACTGACTCTAGATATCCCATCATACCTACCGGTGATGACGTACTGTGATAACCAAGCGTTGCGTAAAGAGCTTTACGAAGCTTACGTAACGCGCGCTTCAGATCGCGGTCCAAATGCAGGTAAGTGGGACAACACTGAGATCATCACAGAGCAACTTAAGCTGCGTCACGAGATCGCACGCATGCTTGGCTTTAGCACCTACAGCGAAAAATCTCTGTCGACTAAGATGGCAGAAACGCCAGACCAAGTACTTGGTTTCCTTAACGACCTAGCAGTAAAAGCCAAACCACAAGGTGAGCGCGAAGTAGAAGAGCTACGTCAGTTTGCTGAAAAAGAGTTTGGTGTCTCTGAGCTAAACCTGTGGGACATCGCTTACTACAGCGAGAAACAAAAACAGAACTTGTTCGAGATCTCTGATGAAGAGCTTCGTCCATACTTCCCTGAGTCGAACGCGGTTTCTGGCTTGTTCGAAGTACTGAACCGTGTGTTTGGTATGTCGGTGACTGAGCGTGAAGGTGTGGATACATGGCATGATTCAGTGCGCTTCTTCGACATCTTTGATGCGACAGGAACATTGCGCGGTAGCTTCTACCTAGATCTATACGCACGTGAGCACAAACGTGGTGGCGCTTGGATGGATGACTGTCGTGGTCGTCGTATTACTCAATCTGGCGATCTACAAACACCAGTCGCTTACCTAACGTGTAACTTCAACAAACCAGTCGGTGATAAACCAGCACTGTTTACTCACGATGAAGTGGTTACGTTATTCCACGAATTTGGCCACGGTATCCACCACATGTTAACGCAAGTTGAAGCGGGCGCAGTCGCGGGTATCAACGGTGTGCCTTGGGATGCGGTGGAACTTCCAAGTCAGTTCCTAGAAAACTGGTGTTGGGAAGAGGAAGCGTTGTCGTTCATCTCTGGTCATTTCGAAACTGGTGAAGCGTTACCGAAAGAGATGCTAGAGAAGATGCTAGCGGCGAAAAACTTCCAATCTGCGATGTTTATCCTACGTCAGCTAGAGCTTGGCTTATTCGATTTCACACTGCACACAGAATACGATCCAGAAGTCGGTGCTCGCGTACTAGAAACGCTAGCTGACGTGAAGTCTAAGGTATCGGTATTGCCAAGTCTTGATTGGAACCGCTTCTCGCACAGCTTTGGGCATATCTTTGCTGGTGGCTACAGCGCAGGTTACTACAGCTACCTGTGGGCAGAAGTATTGTCTGCAGATGCGTTCTCAGCATTTGAAGAAGAGGGTATCTTCAATACCGAAACCGGTAATCGCTTCCTGAACAACATCCTTGAAATGGGTGGCAGTGAAGAGCCAATGGAGCTGTTCAAACGCTTCCGTGGTCGTGAGCCACAAATCGACGCGATGCTGCGTCATGCGGGTATCAGCGCTTAATATTGTGCTAGTCAGAATGTGAAAAGAGCCTCCTTGTGAGGCTCTTTTTGTATCGATTTATCAAACGATTATGGATTTACATTGCGGTTGATAGGGTTCTGCAATGAAATCAGTGTCTCAGTCGATTGAACCTCGTCAATCGCCTGCAATTTATCGATCAGTACGAACTGCAACTCTTCGATCGATTTACACATCAGCTTTACGAAAATGTTGTAGGCGCCAGTGGTGTAGTAAGCCTCAACAACTTCATCTAAGGCATTCAGTTTTGCAATGGCTGAGTGGTAGTCGCGAGCTGCGTTAAGGTTGATACCAATAAAACAACACACGTCGTAACCAAGCTTCTTGGTGTTTACCACAACCTCGGTTCGCTCAATAATGTCGGCCGATCTCATCTTTTCGATACGAACGTGAATCGTCGCGGGGCTGACATCGAATTTCTTTGCCATTTCAGCATAAGGCGTGCGCGCATCTTCCATTAAGGTTTTGAGAATGGCACGGTCTAGATCATCCAGACGAGCTGTAGTTGTGGACATGCATAATCCTTAGGGTGAATAAAAAACATACCGGCTTTAGTACACATCATAGCCAAGGGTGATAATATTAGCAGCAACTATAGTGTTAGGGTGAATTCAGTGCGATTTTCGTTGTTTTTGATTGTTATGTGTTGGAGTGCTTTTGTTTCAGCTCAAACAAAAGATGTGTTGGTTATTCACTCTTATCATCAGGGTTTTTTCTGGACTGATGATTTCCACAAAGGATTATCAGAAGAACTGGACCGTGATCGACTATCGTATCGAGTTGTTTATTTGGATAGTAAACGAACTCAAAACCCAGAATACTTAGAGCGCGTTTATCAGCTTTATCACACCAAGTTGATGCATGAAGAATTTGCTGCGGTTGTGGTCAGTGACAATAACGCCCTTAATTTAATGAAGCGCCTTGCGCCCGATCTCAAAGATACGCCAGTAATCTTTGGTGGCATCAACAATTTCTCCCCTGAAATGATTGAAGGTTTGAACGCGACAGGTATTACTGAAGATATTGATCTAGAAGGTAATATTGAGTTAATCCAACGCCTTCAAACAAACGTAAAGAAGATATACATTGTTACTGACCATTCAGTAACAGGTGAGGCTATCCGCTCACAAGTTGATAGTTCTATTAAAACCAACCCAAATTTTTCCGGTTTGGTGGAGCATTATGTCCCCAATTCTTACCAAGAATTAATAGCGTTTTCTCAGCGAACTGATCTCGGTCAGAGTTTATTGTTTTGGGCATACTATCGCGATGCTAAAGGCAACGTGAGTAGCGTTGAGGACTGGCGTCAATTGAACATTAAAACCCAAATGCCGCTGTATATGGTACACGATTTGGGGCTAGGTTTTGGGGCGATTGGTGGTGTCATTCAAAGTGGAAAAACTCAAGGCCGAGATACAGGGCGTGTTTTATTGAAGGTGCTTGCTAATCCAAATCAGCCATTGCCCCCTATTGCTGCTGGTTCCTCAGAGATTAAGCTCGACTATCAACAACTCTCTCGTTGGAATCTGGGAACTGAGAATGAAGCTTCAATTACTTTTCTCAATAAGCCTAAATCATTCCTGACGCGTTACCGCGATGAAATTCGAACCATAGTTTTGCTGTTTCTGGTTATGTCGAGTGTTATCGCGACCTTGATTTACTCCCTCAACCGCCTTAAGAAAAGTGAGCGTGCTAGCCGACAAAGCCAGCTGTTACTGGAGTCGATATTCGATCAAAGTCTACAGTACATGGGTATTCTTGATAAAGGCGGTGTACTGCTGTCGAGCAACAGTAAGCTGCATGAGCTTCTTTATAATCAAGGTTATAAATTAGGAACACCTCTCCAAGAATATTGGGAGGATGCCGCTGGCGAAGCGCTGAAGGAGTATTTTGCTGAAAGGGATGATTATCCAACCCTACGATTTGAGGCTGAGGTATGGTGCCGTGATCGTGGTGGAATGGTGCTAGATATCTCTTTAAAGCCGATGCCGAGCAGTGAAGAGGACACCATTCAGTTCTTATTTGAAGCTCGTGATGTTACCTCACGAAAGCTTGCTGAGAACAAATTGTTCCAACGTGAAGCGAATCTCAAACTGTATTACGACAAGCAACCGGTGATGATGATTACACTGGATGTCAATAATCGCATTCAGCAAGTGAACCAGTTTGCTGAAGAATTACTAGGTTATCCACTTGATCTGCTTTTGGGGCATCGCCCTAGAGAATTTTATGTGGATGAGAACGCGATGATTCCTCGTCATATCTTGTTGCAACCACAGCACAAAATTCGCGGCGTGTGGCGCCGTGATATCGAGTATCGTCATGCGGACGGTAGAACGATCTGGATTCGTGAAAATATTCGTCCACTGGTCGACTCGGGTCAGCTGTTGATTGTTGGAGAAGACATTACCGAAACCCGCGAACTTTCTGAAAAGTTAGAATACCAAGCGCGTTATGACCTGCTTACAGACACTTTCAACCGCAACCACTTTGAGCAAGAGCTACAAAAGGCGCTGAAAGAGGTTGAGAGTCATATGAGAACTCATGCGATGTTGTTCTTAGATTTGGACCAATTGAAGGTACTGAACGATACTGCTGGGCATGAAGCGGGTGATGCCGCGATTTTATTTAGCGCTAATCTGATAGAAGATGTGCTTCCTTACAATGCTGTGTTAGCTCGGATGGGGGGAGATGAGTTTGCGGTACTAATCAAAGACTGTACTGAGCGAGATGCTGTCAATGTCTGTCACAGTATTATATCGATGATGAGTGAGAATCCATTCTTATGGGGCGATATTCACCTCAATCTTACTTGTTCTATCGGAATTCGATTGATTGACCATACTGCCGCTTCATCACAAATGGTGCATGCACAGGCGGATGCCGCTTGCCATGCCGCTAAAGAGGAAGGGCGAAATCGTTATCACCTTTATCATCTAGATGATGAAGATCTGCGCCGTCGCCATTTAGAGATGGAATGCGTTAACTTGGTACACGAAGCCTTAGCCAATGATCGCTTGGAGTTATTTGCCCAACGTATTCTTGGTCTAGAGGGAAATAGCAACAAAATGCACTTTGAGATACTGGTGCGGATCAAGAACGTCCAAGGTGAGTACATTTCACCGGGGATCTTCATGCCAGCCTCCGAGCGCTATAACATCGCGCATTTGATTGATCGCCAAGTCGTCAGTCAGACGTTGAATTGGTTGGAGCAACGCCCACATCTCGTTGATGATTTGGGGATGTGTTCGATAAACCTTTCTGGTCACTCGATGGGTAACCGAGAGTTTGTTGAATTCTTGATTGAAAGTTTGGCGAACTCATCAGTGCCTTGCCATAAGATTTGTTTAGAGATCACTGAAACGGCCGCCATGAGTAATATGAAGCAGGCAATCAAGTTCTTTACTCGAATTAAAGAGCTCGGCTGTTTGATTGCTCTGGATGATTTTGGTTCAGGCTTATCGTCATTCGGATATCTGAAGGCATTGCCCGTTGATATTGTGAAAATTGATGGCCTGTTTGTGCGTGATATTGATGTTAACGAGATGGACTATGTGATGGTTCGTTCGATCAATGATTTAGCGAAGCAGATGGGCAAGCACACGGTGGCTGAGTTTGTTGAAAATACTCAGGTTCTCGATAAGTTGATTGAACTCGGTGTTAACTACGCTCAGGGCTATGTTATTGGCCGACCGAAGCCACTGGCCGAGCTTGTTGAAGAGTTAAGGCAAGAACGAGAGATAGAGTAATTGGTTTAGGTAAGCCGACCGAGCTGTGAATACTTTTCACCGCTAATATGTATTGTTGAGGCAATCAGGTAAACTGGTTGCCTCTTTTGTTTTGAATACTACTGTCTGTTGGAGACGACCTTGCAACTACAACTGATTTGCGAAGATGCTACCCAAATCGATCATCTAAATGACTTAGCGACCCGTTGGAATTTATCTCATGATGAAAACAGCGAGTTTGCTTTGGTACTGACTTGCGAGCGACTTGAGCTACGTAAAGTCGATGAGCCTAAGCTTGGCGCTATTTTTGTTGATTTAGTGGGAGGCGCAGTCGGTCACAGACGTAAGTTTGGTGGTGGTAAAGGTCAGGCAATTGCTAAAGCGGCAGGTTTAAACAAAGGTGCAACGCCAACTATTCTTGATGGTACAGCAGGCTTAGGGCGTGACGCATTTGTATTGGCTTCGTTGGGCTGTAAAGTGCAGATGGTAGAGCGACATCCAGTTGTGGCTGCATTATTGGATGACGGCCTGCAGAGAGCAAAAAAAGACCCAGATATCGGCGGTTGGGTTAGCGAACGTATGAAGTTGATTCACGCTTCAAGTCACGATGCGCTGGATAAACTTAGCAACGACCCTAACTTCGAACAGCCTGATGTGGTGTACCTCGATCCTATGTACCCACACCCAGAGAACAAGAAGAAGTCGGCTTTGGTTAAGAAAGAGATGCGAGTATTCCAATCTTTGGTTGGCGCCGATCTGGATGCCGATGGCTTGTTTGAGCCTGCGATGAAGCTGGCAACTAAGCGCGTTGTGGTCAAAAGACCGGATTACGCAGCATGGTTAGACGAGCAAAAACCGAGCATGGCAATCGAAACTAAAAAGAACCGTTTTGATGTGTATGTGAAAGCATCAATGACTTAATTGAAGCATCAATAACTTAGATACACGCTAAGAAAATTTCCCGTCATAAATACGATAAATCACCATTTAACACTTGCGATAGTCGCGTTACGGATGTATATCTAACTAAGAATCATTATTATTCTTAGCTGGAGTTGTAGCATGGCTAAACGCTTTTGTAAGTTAAACCGTCGAGATATCACTGAACACCTAGGAGAGATCCACAGCTTGGTTACTGAACCTAAATTTGTGTGTCGTTCTTGTGCGCGTTCTTCGGCGGATCAAGCGAACCTATGCAAACCAACCGCAATTCCACCTCTTGGCTGTCAAAATAAACCCGTTGAAGAAAAAGCCGCATGCGGCCTACTAGCGGAAACATTACCTGCCCCCGAGTTATCGCTTGCGGAAATCAGCGAGACAATTGAGCCGAGCGTACAAATGTTCGATCCAGCCGCTGCTGATATTGCCCCTAATGTTGTAGATAAAAATGCATCACAGAAAAAAGCCAAACTGAAAAAACGAATCGCTAATGCGAGTGGTGATGAAAAAGCCGACCTCAAGCGAGCGAAGAAAGCGGCTAAGAAACAAGAGAAGTACAACAAAAAGCTCGCGAAGATGATTAAGAAGCAGCAAAAGCTGTTTAAGAAAAGTCAAAAACTGGAAAGTAACCTTGAACGTATCAACCTACAACTTGATGACGTCGCTTTCACTGAAACCAAGACTCAGGTAGTGAGCCATAGTCACATTCACTGAAACTGGTACGGATAACTTATTGCTACAACGATGATTTAAAAAGAGCGACCTAAGGTCGCTCTTTTGCTTTTTGGGGTTATCAGAGCTAACTCATTTAGCTCTGCTCACTTAGCTTAGTTTAGTTCACTTAGCTCAGTGAAAGCGGTTAGGCGTTGCTTGTGGATCTCGCAACACGCTTTTTCACCCATGTCTCGTTGACGAATAGAGAGAACAAGATAACCGCGCCGCCAATGGCCAATCGAATCAAGTCGACGTCTCTGTTCCAAATAAGGATGTTCACTACAAGGCCGGCTGGAACTAAGGCGTTGTTCATTACAGCCAGTGCACCAGCATTCACCATGCATGCACCTTTATTCCACATAAAGTAACCTAGCCCCGAAGCAATCAAGCCAAGATAAATCAGGATGCCCCATTGAAGAGTGGTTGTTGGCAGCTTCTCAGGGTTACCTAAGAGTATGAAAGCAACCGAAGCGACGCATAACGCACCCAAATAGAAGTAACCAAATACTGTGCGCTGAGGTAACTCTGTCGATTCCTTCTCCATCACTACTTTGTAAGCAACTTGGCCGATAGCAAAGCACAGGTTTGCACCTTGGACTACGAGGAAACCGACTAAAAAGTTTTCGTTGATACCCGCGAATTTAATGAATACAGCGCCCAATACAGCAATCGCCGCTGTCACTAAATACCACGGAGAGAATTGTCCTTTGAGGAAGTCATAAATAAGCGTGACGTAAATTGGGGTAAAAACGGTAAACAGAAGGACTTCAGGAACGGATAGCAGCAAGAAAGACTGGTAATAGAAGCAGTACATCAGCCCAAGCTGGATACCACCAATCGCCATCAACTTAGCGATCAGCTTACGCGAGATACCTCGAAACTTCAGGAAAGGAAGAAATACAATGCCAGCAAGGGCAACACGCATTAATACAGAGAACCAAGAATCAACCTGACCAGCAAGGTACACGCCGATCAGGCTAAAAGAGAAGGCCCATAAGAGGGTAACACTAGCTAAATAGCTCATATAAAAACTTCGTTAATAAGATATGAGCTGTATGTTACCTAACCTTAATTCATTAGTCTTCTGAATCTCTTAGAGGCACGACCAGCATATCAACCGGCGAGGCATTGATCAGTTGTCGTGTTGAAGAGAGCAATTTGCTCCAGAAGTCTTGATGGTGCCCACAAACCACTAAATCAACATTGAATTCATTGATGGTGTCACACAGTTCATGACTCAGGTCGCCGCTGCCCACTAAGGTGTGGGTAATAGGGTATTGAGCGTGTTCTGCAAAATTTTGTAGCTGAACTCGAGATGCTTCCATCGCGTTGTGCTGGGTTTCTGCCATGTTGATATCAATAAGGCCGGTATAGAGCTCTGCATAATTAATATCGATATGGATAAAAGAGACTTTGGCTTCCAATGGCTTAGCCAATGCTACCGCTTTATCCACAAGTAATTTGCTGTCATCTGATAAATCGACTGCGACCAAAATATGTTTGTAACTCATATCGCTACCTCTTCTATTCATTGCCTAACTAAAGACTAGCACCATGCAATGCCTTTTTTTGCTGAAGTGATCTCATATCCACTGTCTTGCGTAATGTTTGCTCGAAATATTGGTTAACTAATGGCCTGCGAGATATTCATAAAATAGTGATATAGTAGAGAAAACTGAAGATGTAATTAGGAGTCTTAAATGCTATCAAAAACTATGGTAGAGCAACTGAACGATCAAATTAATCTAGAATTTTTCTCATCCAACCTATACTTACAAATGAGTGCTTGGTGTGAAGATAAAGGATTTGAAGGTGCAGCAGAGTTTCTGCGTGTTCATGCAGTCGAAGAAATGGAACACATGCAGCGTCTTTTTACTTACGTAAGTGAGACAGGTGCAATGCCAATTTTAGGTGCGATTGAAGCGCCAAAACATGAATTTGATAGCCTTGGGGCTGTGTTCCGTGAAACTTACGAACATGAGCAAATGATTACTCAAAAGATCAACAAACTGGCTCACGTTGCTTTCAGCACACAAGATTACTCAACCTTTAACTTCCTGCAATGGTACGTTGCAGAGCAACACGAAGAAGAGAAGTTGTTTAAAGGTGTATTGGATAAGCTAGAGCTTGTTGGTGAAGACGGTAAAGCATTGTTCTTTATTGATAAAGACTTAGCGCAATTGGCAAAAGATGGTTCATCTTCAATTATGGAAGCTCCTGCCGTATAGGTAGTACGAGAAAGACACTGATTATCTTTTTCTTTTGAGTTTTCTTATGAAGATGTAAGGAGGAAAGGATGATCAGCGGCGACACTATTCTATTTGCACTAATGGTTGTGACTTGTGTGAACTGGGCGCGTTACTTTACTGCGCTAAGAACACTCATTTATATTATGCGAGAAGCACACCCTCTACTATATCAACAAGTAGATGGAGGTGGTTTCTTCACAACCCATGGCAATATGACCAAACAGGTTCGCCTGTTTAGTTACATCAAAAGCAAAGAGTATCACCACCATCACGACGAAGTTTTTACGTCGAAGTGCGATCGTGTAAGGCAGTTATTCATACTCTCTTCTGCTCTGTTAGGTGTAACCTTGCTGTCTTCTTTCATCGTCTAAGTCATTTAGTACGATTGAAGTAGAGCTTAGATTTTTGGTGTAAAGCTTCGGTTGTTGGTTCGCCAAGCCAAACAGTGGCTTGCTGCTGTCTGCAAATTGTACAATTGAACATCAATTGCAAAGTTTAAAATTGCCGCTAAAATAGCGAGCAATTAGTAAGGATGTGCTGTTTATGCACATCCTTTTTTATTGATGGCATTTCGAGAACAGGGCGTACTCGGGCTGCACAAGTGAAGAAAAGCAGAACCACATGAGTGAAAAATTTGATGTAATCGTAATTGGTGCGGGTGCCGCTGGCTTAATGTGTGCTGCGGAAGCGGGCAAACGCGGCCGACGAGTGCTGGTGGTTGATCATGCAAAGAAACCGGGCAGAAAAATTTTAATCTCAGGTGGCGGTCGTTGTAACTTTACTAACTATGATGTTTCAGCCAACAATTTCCTGTGTAACAACCCTCACTTCGTGAAGTCAGCTTTATCTCAATACACCAACTGGGATTTTATCTCGATGGTGAGCAAGTACGGCATTGAGTTCGAAGAGCGCGATCACGGTCAGTTGTTCTGTGTGAATGACCACACAGCAAAAGACATCGTGAGCATGCTGCTTGACGAGTGTAAGCAAGCGAAAGTCGAACAACGCTACCGTTGTGATGTTCACTCCATCGAAAAAACAGACGCTGGCTTCAAGATGCACCTCAATACCGACGAAGTTGAGTGTGACTCACTCGTTGTAGCGACAGGCGGTTTGTCTATGCCTAAGCTAGGCGCAACGCCATTTGGCTATAAGATTGCAGAGCAGTTTGGTTTGTCTGTAATGCCGACTACCGCAGGTTTAGTGCCATTCACTCTGCACAAAGAAGATAAAGAAGCTTTCGCTGAGCTTTCTGGTATCGCAATTCCTGCTGAGATCACAGCGCAAGACGGCACTTTATTTAAAGAAGCGTTGCTGTTTACGCACCGCGGCTTATCTGGTCCTTCGGTACTGCAAATCTCTTCATTCTGGAAAGCGGGTCAATCGGTTTCTATCAACCTAGTACCTGAAGTAGACCTTGCCGAGTTGCTTGAAAATTCTCGCGAGAAACACCCTAATCAGAGCCTGAAAAATACCTTGGCGAAAGCACTACCAAAGCGTTTTGTGGAAGTGCTGATTGATCGTAAAGAGCTTGAAGACAAGCCGCTTAAACAGTTCAATGAAAAGCAGCTTAGTGGCATCGTTGAGCACCTAGAGAACTGGAAAATTGCACCAAATGGCACTGAAGGTTATCGAACTGCCGAAGTGACTCTAGGCGGAGTGGATACTGATCACCTATCTTCGAAAACCATGGAGTGTAAGAGTGTGCCTGGCCTCTACTTTATCGGTGAAGTAATGGACGTAACGGGTTGGTTAGGGGGTTATAACTTCCAATGGACTTGGTCGTCTGGTTGGGTTGCAGGCCAAAACGTATAGCACACAGGCTTTAGGTTTGGATGCTATTATTTTCTTGGGATGAAGTATTATAGGTTACCTGATTTTATCTATTCCATTGTATTAAATAGTTAGTTGCGACTTTGCTAAATTGAAGCTACCTACGTACATCCAAGCCCGTCTTTACAAATCGTATCGAAGCTGTCTTTTGGCCCAATCAATTTCGATTCAGGTCAGTAAAGAGTTCATCATCACTTATCCGCTGCCTACTTTTCGCAACTGAATTATAAATTAGCAGGGAGCGTTCTATAGTTGGGCTATCATTTAGGTTAATCAAAGGCGGTAATTGAATGAAAAATAAATCAATTATAATGGCAGGAGCCAGCGGCCTTGTTGGCTCTGAGGTGCTCAAAGTGCTATTGAATGACGGTCGAACGGAGCACATCTATTGTGTTCTACGTCGACGTCTGGAATGTGAGCAAACTAAGTTAACTCAGATCATCAGTAATGACTTACAAATCCAGAAAGAGCAAGTTGATATTCCGCCAACCGTTGGTGTGATTACACTTGGCTCAACAGTTAAGAAAGCAGGCTCAAAAGAAAAGTTACGAGATATTGATGTTAACTTAGTGGTAGAGACTGCCAAAGTAATGAAAGCCATTGGTGTTTCTCGGATTTTTGTTCTGTCTTGCTTAGGTGCTGATGAGAAGTCTCGTTCCCATTATCTTCGGTGTAAAGGGGAGATGGAAAAAGAAGTTATGCAGCTGGGGTTTCAAGAAACTATTTTCATTCAACCCGGGCCTTTAGCTGGCGAGCGTTCGGAAGTTCGAAATGATGAAAGACTACTACAGTTAGTGAGTAAGCTAGTTAAACCAGTCATGAAAGGGAAGTGGGCGAATTATGCTCCTATTCAGGCAAGCACAGTGGCGATGGCACTGGCTAAGCTTATTCATTTAGAACATTTTCAGTCAGTAGAAAGAATGACTTCGTCACAAATGATAAAGATTATAAGTGATTGATGTTTTAATTATTTAAATGAGGGGTTTGCAATGAATCAGACAAAAGTAAAAAGCATTCTATTGGCAGCAGGAGCGATGAATGTTGGTGCTGTTTTACTGTTTTCACGCTTTTTTACGAATAGTGCCATTAACGAAGCCGATCCCGTTGTAATGTCGAACTTTGGATTGATTATGATCGTCGTTTGGGGTTTTGCGTACCTTGGGGCTGCAACAATCAATGCGAACATCAAATATCTTGCTGGTGCTTTCTTTATTGAAAAGTTGGTTTATGTGGTTGTTTGGGTGAATTGGCTTTCCAATAATACGCTATCACCAGTATATGAAGCGGATACGATGGCTGGCGTGTTTTACACAATTTATGGCGTAAATGATTTTATATTTATGATCTTGTTTTTCATGATATTTAAGTCCAAATTTGAAATGAAAAACAACGGTTGAATATCGAACATTCAGACTTACAACTTAATGTTATCTTACAGAAAAATGGCGAGTCATATGACTCGCCATTTTTGTATCTAACATCTAATTGAGAAAATTAGACTATATCGATAGCTTTTCGTGCTCAATCGAGTCTTTTAGCTCTTATTTACGTAGGGTTTTTCTTTGAAAACTTGATCTGTTGAATCACCAAACCAGCAATGATTAGCAGTAAGCCAAACAGTGTCGCTGGGTGAATCTCTTCGCCAATGATGGTTGAAAGTAGCATTAGCGAAATAAACGGTGAGGCAAAAATTAGGTTGCTGATACGTGCCGTATTGTTGGTTAGCTTGAGTGCTGATAGCCACAAGACAAAGGTAATGCCCATCTCGAACAGGCCAACATAAGTCACAGCCATCCAACCTTTCGCTGTGATTTGGCTAAAACTCTCGCCTTCGTAAATGGTTAAACCGATCGCGAAGGGCAATGCCACTAAGAACCCAAGCAGTACACCCACCACAGGGTCAGCCTTGTTTTTGGTATTGAGAATCCAGTAGCCCGCCCAAAGCAAGGTTGAAAGCAGCGCCAGTGCCACACCGAGTGGGCTATCGAACTGCATGCCTAATACATCACCTTTGGTTGCAATGACTACCACACCCGCATAGCTGAAGGTACACGCAATCCAATCTTGTTTACGAATCTTTTGTCCCAGAAACACCGCAGCCATTAAGGTTAGCGTGATAGCCCAGCTGTAGTTAATGGCTTGAGCTTGAGATGCAGGCAGCAGGTCGTAGGCTTTGAATAGAATCAGGTAATAGGCCAGTGGGTTAACCAAACCGAGCAGTAAGTAATACCAAGGGTTTGAAAGAAACGTGGTACTCAGCTGAGAAAGCTTGCCTTGAAACGCGCAGACTGCGATCAGCGCAATCGACGACACAATGCTGGCGATGGTCAGCATTTGAATCGGTGAAAACTCAGCAAGGGTCAGCTTAAAAGCAGTAGCGACTGTTGACCACAGTAATACCGCAGCAAGGCCAAAGCCCAAGGCACGACGTTCGTTCATAGCAACTCATTCTAATTTGATGGGACAGAATACGGAGCGCCTAGTCTATCTGTCGAATTTTAATACGGCAAACTGGACATTTATCCAGTATCAAAATACCATTTAATGAGTTATCTCCAATTAGGCTAAATCATTATCATGCAATGGATTATCGAACATCAGGCAACGCTTATTGCTGCTATTTCCGGCGCGCTCGTCAGCGGCGGAGTGGTGGGCTGGTGGATCAAACAGAAGTTCTCTTTTCAGCAGCGACTTCTTGAACAGCAACTAGAGTCCGACCGTTTGCTGCATGAGTCACAACAATCTCAGCTTAAATCTTCACTCGCAGAGGCACAACAAGAGCTCAATGAGTTGGATGATGATCGAGACAAAGCGGCATTTGAACTTAAGCAGGCACATGGCAAGGTGATGGCTGCTATGGAGAAGCTGCGCTATTTTGAAGCCGTGAAGCAAGAGCGCCAGCAGTATGCCGATGATATTAATGTTCTTAAGGAGCATAAGTCTGAGTTGGAGGCTGAGCTTCGTGAGCAAGAAGCTAGGCACGACCAAGAAAATCTCGCCAACAGTGAAAAACTGCAATTGTTAGAGCAGGCAGAGTCCCGATTGAAACAGCAGTTCGAACTGTTAGCGAATCAACTGTTTGAGAGCAAAACAGCCAAGGTCGATCAACAAAACAAGCAAAGCTTAGAGGGTTTGTTATCACCGCTGAGAGAGCAGTTAGAGGGCTTTAAGAAGCAGGTTAATGATAGCTTCAGTCAAGAAGCCAAAGAACGTCACACCTTAGTTCATGAGCTTAAAAACCTACAACGCCTCAATGAGAGCATGACGCGTGAAGCGGTTAACCTGACTCAAGCGCTAAAGGGTGATAATAAACAACAAGGTAACTGGGGCGAAGTGGTGCTGGCTCGTGTGTTGGCGGATTCTGGCTTACGAGAAGGCCACGAATACCAAACGCAAGTGAACCTACAAAACGATGCCGGCAAGCGTTACCAGCCAGATGTGATTGTGCATCTGCCACAAGACAAGCAAGTGGTGGTGGATTCAAAAATGGCTTTGGTGGCGTTTGAGCGTTACTTCAATGCTGAAACTGATCAACAACGTGATGCTGCATTACGTGATCACTTGGCTTCATTGCGCGCGCATATTAAGGGCTTAAGTCAAAAAGATTATCACCAACTTAAAGGCATTCAGAGCCTTGATTATGTGTTGATGTTTATTCCGGTAGAACCTGCGTTTCAGGTGGCTATTCAGGCTGATCCTAGCTTGGTCAAAGACGCGATGGAACAAAACATTATCTTGGTCAGCCCTACGACCTTGCTGGTGGCACTGCGCACCATTGATAACCTGTGGCGCAACGAAAGACAGAACCAGAATGCACAAATCATTGCAGAGCGCGCGAGCAAACTTTACGACAAGCTGCGCTTGTTTGTGGATGATATGGAAGGTCTTGGTAGCTCATTAGACAGAGCCAACCAAAGCTACCAAGGTGCCATGAATAAGCTGGTGACTGGTCGTGGTAATGTGATTCGTCAGGCCGAAAGCTTTAAGCAATTGGGTGTCGAGGTGAAGAAACCTATCTCGGTTGGCTTGGCGGAAATCGCTCAAAATGAGGCTTTTTCAGAAAATGCCTCCTTAGTAGAAAGACAACCCGCTGAGGATAAAGTAAACTAATCGGCCGCAGCGCCTCTAAAGAGAGAGTGTACTGTCGATGAGAACTTACCATGGTAGATAACAGCATTATGGACACAAGCGTGCAGACAAATTCAGCAGTAGAGTCAGAAACCACACACTTTGGTTTCGAAACAGTCGCGAAAGACCAAAAAGTCGCGAAAGTAGCAGAGGTATTTCACTCTGTAGCCGCTAAATACGACATCATGAATGACTTAATGTCGGGTGGTGTTCACCGCTTGTGGAAGCGATTCACGATTGATTGCAGTGGCGTTCGCCCGGGTCAACGTATCCTCGATCTTGGTGGTGGTACTGGTGACCTTACTGCGAAATTCTCGCGCATTGTTGGTGAAAAAGGCCACGTGGTTCTTGCTGATATCAACAACTCAATGCTGAATGTTGGCCGCGATAAACTGCGTGATAGCGGTATTGTCGGCAATGTACATTACGTTCAAGCTAATGCTGAAGAGCTGCCATTCCCAGACAACTACTTCGATTGCATTACCATCAGCTTCTGTCTGCGTAACGTAACCGATAAAGACCAAGCGCTGCGTTCAATGTACCGCGTACTTAAGCCGGGCGGTCGTCTGTTGGTTCTTGAGTTTTCTAAGCCAGTGCTTGAGCCACTATCAAAGGTTTACGATGCATACTCTTTCCACCTATTGCCAAAAATGGGTGAGCTGATTGCTAACGATGCAGACAGCTATCGTTACCTTGCAGAATCAATCCGTATGCACCCTAACCAAGAAACCTTGGAAGGCATGATGCAAGAAGCGGGTTTTGAAAATACTAAATACTTCAACCTAACGGGCGGCATTGTTGCGCTGCACCGTGGTTACAAGTTCTAGTCGAACTTGGTAGCAGGCTCGTTGAGTGTGCTAAAAAATAAGAATAAAGATACAACGGATAGGTTAACGCTTATCCGTTTTCAAAGGTAAGGACAGTCATGCCATTTGATCCATTGGTCACCGCGGTTATTGAAACCTCTTTAAATACTTTCGTGAACGATGATCCAGCTTTGGTTCGTCGTTTGTCTCGTTTAAAGGGGCAGATCATTCAAGTTAATTTGAAAGAGCTGAATAAAACTCTCACTTTCGTTTTTAGCCAACAAATCGATGTGTTGTCTGACTACGAAGGACAACCTGATTGCTACCTATCTTTGAACCTATCGGTACTGCCAGAACTGCGTGAGCAATCGAACATCACCAAACTGATCAAGCAAGATAAGCTGATTTTAGAGGGTGATATTCAACTGGCTCAGAAATTTGCTCAGCTAATGACAGACTGCAAGCCTGACTTGGAAGAGTGGCTATCGCGCGTGACTGGAGATGTGGTTGCCCATACCTTGGTACAAGGCGTTAAGAATGTTGGTGGCCTTGTGGCTAAGCAAGCGACTAAGCATCAAAACCATCTCGCTCAGGTATTAACTGAAGAGTGGAAGATTGCACCAGCGCCATTAGAAGTGGCACATTTTTGCGATCAGGTTGACGACGTGAAAAGCTCAGCTGCACGTCTTGAAGCTAAACTGAACGCTCTGTTGGAGAAAGCATGACCCCAACAGAACTGAAACGTCTTTATCATATTATCAAGGTACAGTTGGAATACGGCCTTGATGAGTTGATGCCTGAGCACCAGTTGACCAAGGCTCCTTTGCTGGCGAGAAAGTCACTGTTTTGGCTCAAGAACAAACATCAAGATAAAGAATTGGGTCATCGCTTGCGTTTAGCGTTGCAAGAATTAGGGCCTGTTTGGATTAAGTTTGGTCAGATGATGTCAACGCGTCGCGACCTATTTCCTCCTCATATCGCTGATCAGCTAGCACTATTGCAAGACCAAGTGGCGCCATTTGATGGTCAATTGGCTAAACGAGATATGGAAAAAGCGCTCGGTGGTAGCCTAGATAACTGGTTTACCGACTTTGATATCGAGCCATTGGCTTCTGCTTCTATCGCTCAGGTGCATACCGCAAAGCTCAAAGAGAGTGGTCGCGAGATTGTTCTGAAGGTTATTCGCCCTGATATTCGCCCGGTGATTGACGCAGATCTAAAACTGATGCACCGAATGGCGCGTATAGTCGCTAAGTCGCTTCCTGAAGCACGTCGTTTGAAACCGGTTGAAGTCGTTCACGAGTACGAAAAAACGTTACTTGATGAACTAGACCTGCGCCGCGAGGCGGCCAATGCCATTCAACTACGACGTAATTTTGAAGGCAGTGAAGAGCTGTATGTTCCAGAGGTTATCCCTGATCTAAGCAGTGAAACCCTGATGGTTTCAGAGCGTATCTACGGTATTCAAGTATCCGATATTGAAACGCTAAACGCCAACGGCACTAACATGAAATTGCTGGCTGAACGCGGTGTGACGGTATTCTTCACCCAAGTATTCCGAGATAGCTTTTTCCACGCAGACATGCACCCGGGCAACGTATTCGTTAACCCAGAGAATCCAGATAACCCTCAGTGGATTGGTTTGGATTGTGGCATTGTCGGCACGCTCAACAGTGAAGATAAGCGCTATTTAGCAGAGAACCTGTTGGCTTTCTTTAATCGAGATTATCGTAAAGTCGCCGAGCTGCACGTTGATTCGGGTTGGGTGCCACACGACACCAACGTCAATGATTTTGAGTTCGCGATCCGTATGGTGTGTGAGCCAATTTTTGCAAAACCACTTGGTGAGATCTCATTTGGCCATGTGTTGCTAAACTTATTTAATACAGCAAGACGTTTCAACATGGAGGTTCAGCCTCAGTTGGTACTTCTACAGAAGACCTTGTTGTATGTGGAAGGGCTAGGTCGTCAGTTGTATCCGCAACTTGATTTGTGGGCAACCGCCAAGCCTTTCCTTGAAACCTGGATGATGAATCAGGTGGGGCCGCAAGCTGTGATCAATGCAGTAAAAGAGCGCGCGCCATTCTGGGCAGAAAAACTGCCAGAGCTGCCAGAGCTGCTTTATGACAGCTTGCGCCAAGGTAAAGCGATGAACCACAGAATGGATCAGCTTTATCAAGGTTACCGAGATAGTAAGCGTCAGCAAGCAACTGGAAAGTTTTTGTTTGGCGTTGGAGCCACTTTAGTCGTATGCTCCGCAATATTAGTTTCAAGCCCTTATGAGCAGCTATCTATGGGCTGTGGCATCGCAGGTGTCACATTTTGGTTGCTTAGTTGGCGAGCTTACCGTCGTTAGACAGTAGACTCTCTTAATATTTTTTATGTGTAGACAGACCCGAGGACAATGACAATGGGTGGTATCAGTATTTGGCAACTTCTAATCATTGCTGTAATTGTAATTTTACTTTTCGGAACAAAGAAACTGCGCGGCATGGGTGGTGACTTAGGTTCAGCGGTGAAAGGCTTCAAAAAAGCAATGAGCGATGAAGATAAGCCTGCAGATAAGAAAGACGCAGACTTCGAACCAAAGAATATTGAACAGCAGAAGACAGAAGCTAGCGCTGAAACAACTGCTGAAACAAAGAAAGACAAAGAGCAGGCGTAAATCGTGTTTGATATCGGTTTTTGGGAACTGGTATTAATATCTGTCGTTGGGTTAGTGGTTTTAGGACCTGAGCGTTTGCCCGTGGCGATTCGTAGTATTTCCAAGTTTGTTGGACAAGCGAAAAGCATGGCAAACAGTGTGAAAGATGAACTTTCTCACGAGCTTAAGGTGCAAGAGCTGCAAGAAAACCTACGCAAGGCGGAAAAAATGGGTATGGAAGATTTATCTCCAGACCTAAAAGCGTCAGTCGATGAACTCAAGCAGGCCGCTGCTCAAGTTCAACGTCCGTACGCTAAGCCTGAGTCTGATAAGCCAAGTGAGACTGAACCTAGTGTCACGGAAACTGTGGAATCTGAAACCATTCAGGTCAACAGCGAAGCTTCAGCACCGTCAGATAAGAAAGCCGAATAGTCTCGCAAGGAGGAGTCGCCAGATGCTTGAGTCGCTAGATGTTTAAGTCGATAGCTATTCAAGTAGATAACTATTCAAGTGGATACCAATTCAACTGGATAGATAGGTGCGCGGCTCCTTTTCGATCTTCCTGTTTAAGAGGTTTGACATGTCTTCGACTGAGCAGACACAGCCTTTAATTAGCCATCTTCTAGAATTACGTAATCGCCTACTACGCGCGATTGTCGCCGTTCTAGTGATATTTGTCGGGCTAATTTATTTTGCTAATGATATTTATGAATTCGTATCAGCACCTTTGGTAGATCGTCTGCCTGAAGGGGCGACGATGATCGCAACGGATGTTGCATCGCCATTTTTTACACCGCTAAAACTAACCTTAATCGCGTCTATTTTTGTCGCGGTGCCGTTTATTTTGTATCAGGTGTGGGCCTTTGTTGCTCCGGGTTTGTACAAGCATGAAAAACGCTTGATCATGCCGCTATTGGCTTCAAGTTCTTTGCTGTTTTACTGTGGTGTGGCGTTTGCTTACTTCGTAGTATTCCCATTGGTATTTAGTTTCTTCACGGCTATTTCCTTAGGGCAGGTAGAGTTCGCAACAGACATATCAAGTTATCTCGATTTTGTACTCGCGCTGTTCTTTGCTTTTGGTATTGCCTTTGAAGTACCAGTAGCGATTATCTTGTTATGTTGGACGGGGGCGACAACGCCTAAGGCTCTGTCTGAAAAGCGTCCGTACATTGTTGTCGGTGCTTTTATCGTCGGTATGATGCTGACACCTCCCGATATGATCTCGCAGACACTGTTGGCGATTCCAATGTGTATTCTGTTTGAGATTGGTCTGTTCTTCGCGCGTTTCTATGTGCGTAAGCCAGATGCGGATGAAGAGGAAGAAGCTGAGTCTTGATTCTGCTGTAAGAACATAATTTGCTAGAGCCCTTCAGCAAAAATCACACAATAAAAAAGCGGCCCGAGGCCGCTTTTTTATTATGTCGATTTTATCGAACCTTTAACTGATAGCCACAGTTCTGACATATATAGAGCTCTTTGATGCCCAAAATTTTATGCCATAGGGTCCGATGTTGACGTTGTAAGTGAATAGTGTGTTCACACATAATCAGCTCGATTTAATTTTGATCTATTATAATTATCAATATTAAACCATACACCTATGCATTTCAATGAGTAACTCTAAAGTGTTATGTGGAATAAGGTCTTATATATTAAATAGAGCGCTAGCATTTTTTGAAGTAGTGGTATCGACTTCTTCAAGGCTAATCCCGCGCAATTCAGCGATGCGTTTTGCTACCAATTCCGTGTAGGCTGGCTCATTACGTTTACCGCGATTCGGTGTTGGTGCCAAGTATGGGCAATCTGTCTCTAGAATGACGTAATTCATATCAAGATGTGGAATCACTTTGTCCAGTCCTGAGTTCTTAAAGGTCGATACACCGCCTAAACCTAAGTGAAAGCCTAGCTCGTTGATTGCCTGGGCTTCCTCTAAGCTGCTGCCAAAGCAGTGGAATACGCCACGTAAGCTGCCATCTTGTTCTTGGCGAAGCAGGGCAAGTGTCTCTTCAATGGAATCACGCGTGTGGATCACGACAGGTAGGTCTAGATCTTTTGCCCACTGCAGTTGAGTCACGAAAGCCATCTCTTGTTCAGCCTTGAAGGTTTTATCCCAGTACAAGTCGATACCAATCTCACCCACGGCGATAAAGTCATGTTTATCAAACCAAGCTCGAATGGTTTTGAGGGTTTGCTCGATATTCGCATCCACATAACAAGGGTGTAAGCCCATCATTGAACGACACACATCAGGAAACTGAGCTTCCGTCGCTAACATGGGCTCGATAGATTCTAAATCGATGTTCGGCAATAGAATGGTATCAATACCTTGAGCCAGTGCGCGTTGCACGACTTGTTCACGGTCTTCATCGAATTCGCTCGCGTAAATATGAGCATGGGTGTCGATCATTATTTTGTCCTGAAAGCAGTCTTTACTGAGTTGTCATGAGTATACGGCAGTGTGAGGAGAAGGTCATTTTTTGCCATTTATCCCTGTTTTTGAGTGGGTTTTATATTTTACTGCTAGCGTCCTGAGCCATCAGTGATATGCTTTTGCCTGTATTTAGCACTTTTCATATCTAAGCATTTCGGTGCTTAGACTAGGCAAGGAGAATCTAGTGTCTGTTTCAATTCAAGGTCAATTCCCAGGTCGCCGTATGCGCCGTATGCGTAAACACGACTTTAGCCGTCGCCTAATGGCAGAAAATCAATTGTCTGTGGATGACCTCATCTACCCAATGTTTATCCTGATGGGTAAAGACCGCCGCGAGCCTGTCGAGTCAATGCCGGGTGTTGAACGCTTGTCGATCGATCTGATGCTTGAAGAAGCGGATTACCTGTCAAAATTGGGTGTTCCGGCGATTGCTCTGTTTCCGGTCGTGAACCAAGATGCTAAAAGCTTATGCGCGGCTGAAGCTCATAATTCAGAAGGTTTAGTGCAGCGTGCGGTACGTTCATTAAAAGAGCACGTGCCAAATATGGGTGTGATTACTGATGTTGCACTGGACCCATTTACTACTCACGGCCAGGACGGCATCATCGATGAAGATGGTTACGTGATGAATGATGAAACGACTGAAGTGTTGATTCAGCAGGCGTTATCGCATGCTGAAGCCGGTGCAGATGTGGTTGCTCCGTCGGATATGATGGATGGTCGTATTGGTAAGATCCGCGAAGCGTTAGAGGAAGCGGGTTATATTCATACTCAGATTATGGCGTACTCTGCGAAATACGCATCGTGTTATTACGGCCCATTTCGTGATGCAGTCGGCAGTGCTTCGAACCTGAAAGGTGGTAATAAGAAGAACTACCAGATGGATCCTGCCAACAGCGATGAAGCGATTCACGAAGTGGCAATGGATCTTAATGAAGGTGCGGATATGGTGATGGTTAAGCCAGGCATGCCTTACTTAGACATCGTGCGTCGTGTGAAACATGAACTTCAAGCACCAACGTATGCTTATCAAGTGTCTGGTGAGTATGCGATGCACAAAGCAGCAATTCAAAACGGTTGGCTGAAAGAACGCGACACCGTTATGGAATCACTGCTGTGCTTTAAGCGTGCTGGTGCTGATGGCATTCTGACTTACTTCGCTAAAGATGTTGCAGAGTGGCTTGCTGAAGACAATGCACAAGCAGCCAAGCACTTAAAAGAAAAGTAACAACTTAACGTTAACTTAAGTGATATTCAGTAAAAGGGTTGGCCATTGTGTCAGCCCTTTCGCTTATGAGGATGGAAGAAGATGTCAGTCATAGTACGTGAAGGTTCACTGGGAGAGGTTGTGTCTGTTGTCGAGCAGATCTCTGAATTTGCTAGAAAAGAGAGTGTCGCTTCACTGGCAGCTCGGCTTGAAGGGAAAAAGAGCCTGATCTTAGTGGCTGAAGAGGCGAACGTGTTACTCGGCTTTAAAATTGGTTATGAGCTTAACTCAAATACTTTCTATAGTTGGTTTGGTGGTGTGTCACCGCTTGCAAGAAATAAGGGGGTCGCACAGGCTCAATTAGATGTTCAGGAGCAGTGGGCACAAGAGCGGGGTTATGAGCAGCTGAAAGTAAAATCTCGTAACCAGTTTCCTGCGATGCTGTGTTTACTATTGAAAAATGGATATCGAATTGAAAAATTGGAAGAAAAAGAAGAGATTAATGAAAATCGAATCCATTTCGTGAAGCAATTATCAGCTTAATGATTTGCTTTATCGGGGGGATAAATCATTTAAAATGAATTTAATGAGATTTATTATCATTTAGTTGTTGACTATTAAATGAGAATCATTATTATTAACCCTGTCTTAGGGAATGAGGAAATGTTCACAAGGATGTTAAGTACTCAAGTATCAACTTGGTTACCCAACAGAATTCTCGCGAACTTGTACTAAGTTCTTTTTGACACGACATTGCTCACATTGCTTCCAGTGTAATTTATAGCTTTTAGGTAAAGCTGTGGTATTCAATTTGAATGGCTTTACCAGTTTTTGCTAGGCGACATCTTCGGGTGTCGCTTTTTTTATACCTCCAATTCAACAATATGCATATTTAGTGGCACGTTTTTTTATGAATAAAACGCCATCAGCATTCTTTTCCACAATGCAGGATCGTAAAAAGATCGTTGGTCATATGTTCGATCTGTAAAATTGTTCTTTATTATCAGTGTTTTGTTGGTGTTTTTTGATTTGTTAACCTTACTTCTCAACAGGGTGGATAAATAATATAAACAGAGTTATCCACAGAACGCTTGCGTCTAAGAACAAAAAATAACAACAAATTGATTATAACGAATACAACCGAGTGAACGGATACAGATCGACAACATGGAATCCAACCAACAGACGTGGCATTCTTAACAGATAATTTCTGTACTTACTGGATTCACAAATATTATGGCTCGTATTCCTGATAATCCATTGATTCTGATCGATGGCTCTTCTTACCTATATCGCGCGTTCCATGCTTACCCTGGCACCATGAGCAATGGTGATATCCCAACGAACGCTGTTTATGGTGTGGTTAACATGCTACGCAGCATGATGCGTCAATTTGCTTCTGATCGTATTGCGGTTATTTTTGATGCGAAAGGGAAAACGTTCCGTGATGACATGTACCCAGAGTACAAAGCAAACCGCCCACCTATGCCTGACGATCTTCGTTGCCAGATAGAACCATTGCACAATGTGATTCGTGCGATGGGTTTGCCACTTATCTCTATTCCTGGCGTTGAAGCAGATGACGTGATTGGTACGTTGGCTTCTCAAGCTTCTGCGATGGGGATGCCTGTACTTATCAGTACTGGTGATAAAGATATGGCGCAGTTAGTTGATGACAACGTTACTCTGATCAACACCATGACCAACGTGGTAATGGATCGCGAAGGTGTGATTGAGAAGTTTGGTATCCCGCCAGAACTGATCATCGATTATTTGGCACTGATGGGTGATAAAGTCGATAACATCCCTGGTGTTCCGGGTGTGGGTGACAAGACAGCGACGGCTTTACTACAAGGCATTGGTAGTATCGAAAAGTTGTATCAGAATCTTGATGATATTGCGGCGCTTGGTTTCCGCGGTTCGAAGACGATGGCTAAGAAGCTGGCTGATAATAAAGCCAATGCTGACATGTCCTACGAGCTTGCAACAATCAAGCTAGATGTTGAGCTTGAAGAGACACCAGAATCATTGGTAAAAGCTCAACCCAATATCGATGAGTTGATCAAGCTATACGGTCAATTGGTTTTCAAATCTTGGCTGAACGAGCTCCTTGAAGGTGGCAGCGGAGTGGTTGAGGCGGATGAGAAATCTTCCGCAGCGGGAGCTGGATCAGTACGTAGCAGCGCTTCTACTGTAGAGATGAATACGTCTGCCGTGACGATTGATCGTAGCAACTACGAAACGATTCTAGATGAAGCGTCATTCAATGTTTGGTTAGAAAAGCTTAAAGCAGCTGAATTGTTTGCTTTTGATACTGAGACAGACAGCCTTGATTACATGGTCGCGAATCTAGTCGGTTTATCATTTGCGACGGAAGAGGGCGTTGCCGCTTACGTACCAGTTGCTCATGATTACCTAGATGCACCGCAACAGCTGGATCGTGATTGGGTACTTGAACAACTTAAACCGATTCTTGAAGATGATGCTCAAGCTAAAGTGGGTCAAAACCTGAAGTACGATATGAGTGTGCTAGCGCGCTACGGTATCGAAATGAAGGGTATTAAACATGACACCATGTTGGCGTCTTACGTTTTCAATAGCGTAGGTGGCAAGCATGACATGGACAGCCTAGCGTTGCGTTTCCTTCAGCACAGCTGCATCTCATTTGAGCAAATCGCAGGTAAAGGCAAGAAACAGCTTACTTTCAACCAGATTGAACTGGGTGAGGCGTCTCCATACGCTGCAGAAGATGCTGACGTGACACTACGTTTGCATAACCGCCTGATGGAAAACATCGAGCAAGATGAAAAGCTTAAAACCATCTATGAAGAAATCGAAGTACCGTTGATCCCTGTGATGTCTCGCATTGAACGCACTGGTGTATTCATTGATGACATGTTGCTAGGCGCTCAATCACAAGAGATTGCGGTTCGTCTGGATGAGCTAGAGCAGAAAGCTTACGAGATAGCAGAGCAAGAGTTCAATATGAACTCGCCAAAACAACTGCAAGCGATCCTGTTTGAGAAAATGGGTCTGCCAGTTATCAAGAAAACGCCATCAGGTGCACCTTCAACCAACGAAGAAGTGCTTCAAGAGCTGGCGCTTGATTACCCGCTACCTAAGTTGATCATTGAGTATCGTGGTCTTGCGAAGCTTAAGTCGACGTACACAGATAAACTGCCGAAGATGATCAACGCTGAGACTGGTCGTGTTCATACGTCTTATCATCAAGCGGTGACCGCGACGGGCCGTTTGTCTTCGACTGATCCAAACCTACAGAACATCCCAATTCGTAATGAAGAAGGTCGTCGTATCCGCCAAGCATTCGTTGCACAACATGGTTGGAAGATTCTAGCGGTCGATTACTCTCAAATTGAATTGCGTATCATGGCGCACCTATCAGGTGACAAAGCGCTGCTGGAAGCATTCCAACAAGGCAAAGATATCCACGCGGCAACGGCTGCTGAGATCATTGGTGTTGATATTGAGAGTGTGACCACTGAGCAGCGTCGTCGTGCTAAAGCGGTTAACTTTGGTCTTATCTACGGCATGAGTGCTTTTGGTTTGGCTAAGCAGCTAGGTATTCCTCGTGGCGAAGCACAACACTACATGGATACTTACTTTGAGCGTTACCCAGGTGTGATGCAGTATATGGAAGACACACGCAGCGCGGCTTCAGAGCAAGGCTTTGTTGAAACCATTTACGGTCGTCGTCTGCACCTTCCTGAGATTCAATCTCGAAATGGCATGCGTCGTAAGGCTGCTGAACGTGCGGCAATCAATGCGCCAATGCAGGGCACAGCAGCAGATATCATTAAGAAAGCGATGCTGTTGGTTGATGAATGGATTCAAGCGGAAGGCGATGGTCGTGTGAAACTGCTTATGCAGGTACACGATGAATTGGTGTTTGAGGTGGAAGAGTCAGCTTTAGCCGAAATTGAAAGTAAAGTACAAGAATTGATGGAATCTGCTGCAGAGCTAGAAGTACCGCTTGTCGCGGAAGCTGGCCACGGTGACAACTGGGATCAAGCCCACTAATCAGTTTTTGACCTTATTGAGTAAATTAGTATGAGCCAGTGCACAAACACTGGCTTTTTTTTGTCTCGAATAAAGTTAGGTCATAAGAAGATTTTGGGTGTTTTAATAAAACGTTCATGAAAAAAAACTACAAAAATGGTTTTCATTTCTGAGCAATTGTTGTACATTAAACCTTGTAGGGTACAGAGGTAAGATGTTCTATCTTTCAGACCTTTTGTTTCACGTTATTGGATTAGGCTGATTCAGCCGCCCCAGTCAGTATTTGACTGGGGCGTTTTTTCTTGTGCGAAAGAAAAATATCTCCAACCTACTATTCCCCCGTAAAATCTCCCATTTTTAGTGCCTTTTGTTACGTTTCCCCCAAGCAGCGTGATAAACACTTGATTGCCTTAGATCTGGAATTCAATCAGCAATTGGTAATTTTAATCCGTCGCTAAGTGGATTGTTTTACTCTTGAAAATAACTTTTATTTTACAAGTAACTCATAGTGCATTGATCGCTTACGTCTTATTTATCAGTGTATTGAGTGGGTGAATGTTCAATGTAGTCCATGATTTCCTGTTGTTTCTCGGTGCTGTATTTCAGAGCTTCGGCCGTGATCTGGATAGATTGCGCCATAGAAGAGATATTGTTGGTCGCTTCCACCAAGGTTTGCTGCATGGGTTTTAGGATAAGTAGATAGATAGCGGTCAACGCGATAACAATGACAGCGATAACGGCTGCCAACGCAATAATGATTTTAGTTTGGATATCATCTAGCAGTAACTGACTGGTTTTCTTAAAGGCGAGTCGAGATTGGTCTAAGACTTGTGGGAGTTGATTGAGTGATGTCTTGGTGGATCTCGCAAGTTGATTGATGCTTTCAACGGTTTGATTCAGGGCTTGTTGTTGGTCATTGCTGAGGTTGGGGTTGTTGACTATCGCCTGCAAAGATTGCGATATCACCTCAAGGGATTCACTCGCATCTTGAGCGTATTTTTCCATACCATCCAAGTCCAAGGTCATATCAACATTGACTAGAGCGGCCTCGGTCTTGGGCTGTTCCGCTTCAGATGCTACACCGGAAAATGAGATCAATATAAGTGCGATGGTCGCCAAGGGTTTTTTCCACATGAGTATTCCTTTCTCACTGTTTAGTTTGTTAAAGGTTGTCTTTTAGTATGGTTCACTTCTCTCGCTTCTAACTGATTAATCTTGTCTTTAACTCTCAAGATCTAGGTTTAACTCACTAATTTTTTGGCAAAAAAATACCCCACCTATATAAGGCAGGGTATTGATAAGGCTAAATCACTTGCTGTAAGTGTTTTAGCCTCTAATTATAGATAAAGATCTATATAGAGGAATTACTCTGAGTCGTTTTGCTCTTCGTCAGCTAATTTATCAAGGATTTGATCGGCAAATACCGGAGCAAACCACTCATCCATCTTGGCACGCAGTTGGTCAACGCCGATGCCCTTCATTGAAGAGAAGACATCAACCGCTACATCACCACCGAAAGATTTCGCATCATTACGGATTTTCAGTAGCTGTGCTTTACGCGCACCGCTTTTCAGTTTGTCTGCTTTTGTTAACAAAACCTGTACTGGGATGCGGCTATCGATAGCCCAGTAGATCATTTGTTGGTCAAGGTCCTTCATTGGGTGACGGATATCCATCAATACCACTAAACCTTTTAGGCTTTCACGTCGTTGTAGGTATTCACCTAGCGACTTCTGCCATTTTTTCTTCATCTCAAGCGGTACTTGAGCGAAGCCATATCCCGGTAAATCGACAATATGACAGCCGTCGGTAACCTTAAATAGGTTAATTAGCTGAGTTCGACCTGGGGTTTTACTGGTTTTCGCCAAGCTTTTTTGGTTTGTAACGCGGTTTAGTGCGCTAGATTTACCAGCATTGGAGCGTCCTGCAAACGCAATTTCGATCCCTTCGTCTTCTGGTAAGTGACGAATATCAGGTGCACTGGTAATGAAATGCGTGTTTTGATAATGAATTTTTACGCTCACTGTTAACTCCATCTCGACTTTGTGTAGTCGATTGATTACTTTTTTGTGAATTTGTGTAAAATAACCGTGCTCGGCATAAGGTCGCCTATTGTACCATGAGTGGCAACATAGAGTGGTACTGGAAGCTTGATAATTATAATGGAATGTCATGAAGAAATTAGCGCTAATTTTGAGTCTTTTAGCCAGCTGCTCAGTATGGGCTCAAGGTAGTATTGAAGCTGGTAAAGCCAAATCACGAACATGTGTTGCCTGCCACGGTGCTGACGGCAACAGTCTGATCACTCAGTATCCTAAGCTGGCTGGTCAACATGAGAAGTATCTAGAGAAGCAGTTAAAAGAGCTTAAGCTAGGTATGACGAGTGGTGGTAAACAAGGTCGTTACGAGCCTGTAATGGGTGCAATGGCGATGCCTTTATCTGAAGAAGATATGGCTGACCTAGCGGCATACTACGCATCTCTCCCTATCTCTAGTAACTCTACTCCTGAAAATGTAGTAGATGAAGGTAAGGTTCTTTACACTGCGGGTAACGCAGAACGCGGCGTAACGGCTTGTATTGCTTGTCACGGCCCTCGTGGTAATGGTACCGAACTTTCTGGTTTCCCTAAGATTTCAGGTCAGCACGCAGATTACATCAAGGCTCAACTTGAGAAATTCCGCGATGGTAACCGTAATAACGACATGAATGCGATGATGCGTGATGTAGCTAAAAAGTTAACAGACGCAGATATTGATACCTTATCGAAGTACGTTGGTGGTTTACACTAATATGTCGGTTTCTTGCTCTTAGCCAGAGTAATGAAATGTACGTTCGAGCGAGATTGAAGAGACGCCCCGATCAGTAATGGTTGGGGCGTTTTCTTTTGTATTGATTTTATATATCTGGTTTGTGTTAATGCCTAATTTATCAATGCGTGTTCGAATTGTGTACAAAAGTGTGAGCTCGCACTCTTGTAGTCTTTTTGTAAAAAGGTAAAGTAGCCGCCATCAGCTAGGAGCTGACTTAGATACGGATGGTCATCTAGTCTAACGGTATAGACAGAAACGGATCAGGCTAGGACAGCCCAGCAACAAGGTGTTAGAAAAGGATAGCCAAAACTCATCAGGACGATGAACAACAAACAAATTTGGCATGGAAAGCACCAATAACAAATGGAGATTTGTGTACCAAGTTGAGTATGCAAATTTTGGCCGATATAGGCAGATTTAGAGAGCGATAGGTTTTCCTATCGCTTTTTTTATTGATTTGATGAAAAAACACCCAATACCTCTCCACTATAAACTCAGTTTCTGGTATGTTTCGCATCCCTGTTTAAGGATGTGCTATGTATACTTGTCCCTTATGCCATCACCAAGGCGTGAATCACTATTTTGAAGACAAACGCAGAGCCTATCTGCAGTGTCAGCAATGTGAACTGGTATTTGTTAAACCTGAACAAAGGTTAGAAGCAAAAGAAGAGAAAGCACACTATGATCTCCATGAGAACGATCCTAGTGATGCAGGCTATCGCCGTTTTCTATCTCGCATCGCGGATCCACTAACAGACAAAATTTCATCTAACTCACACGGGTTGGATTTTGGTTGTGGCCCAGGCCCTACGCTATCTATTATGTTAGAAGAAGCCGGACACACCATGGAGTTGTACGATATCTATTACCACCCAGAAGCTTCTGTGTTGGAAAAAACGTATGACTTTATGACTGCCACGGAGGTGATAGAGCATCTTTACCACCCAGACAAAGTGTGGCAGCAATGGTTGAATTTAGTTAAACCCAAGGGCTGGATTGGTCTTATGACTAAACTAGTAATAGACGTAGACGCGTTTGCTGGTTGGCACTACAAGAATGACCCGACACATGTCGTCTTCTTTAGTCGTCAAACATTCCAGTTTTTGGCAGAGCGGGATAAGCTCGAACTAGAATTTTTTGGAAATGATGTAATTTTACTGAGGAAAGTGCAGTAATGGGTCGTAGTAAGAAATCAAGAAAACCGGGAGCACTTGGCGCTCCGGAACCTATGGTTACTCGTAACCGTAGTGAATCTGATGTTGAAGGTCGTGAACGTAAGCGTGTTAAAAAGCGTAAAGGCCTTAAGTCTGGCAGCCGTCACTCTGATGGTAGCGAAGCAAAACAGCGTAAAGCTGCACTAGCTCGCGACCCTCGTTTAGGCAGCAAGAAAAAAATCCCGCTGATTGTTGAACCAGCGAAGAAGTCGACGAAACAAGAGCGCAAGCTATCTAACGAACAAGAGTTAGAGATGCTTGAGAATGATGCTCAACTGAACACATTGCTAGATCGTATCGAAAATGGTGAAAACCTAGGTGCTGGTCTGCAGAAGTTTGTTGATGAGAAACTTGATCGTATCGAACACCTAATGGGCCGCTTAGGTCTGCTAGAGCCAGAAGACGATGAAGAAGAGATCTTCGAAGAAGCACCTGTTGCCTCTAAGAAGAAAGCAAGCTCTGACGAAGACTTGCTATCTCAATTCGAAGATTTCGACTTAGACAGCTTTAAAGGTTAATAGCCAATGAACGTAACCTTATTAGCAATTGCTGGTGGAATTATCATTCTCGGCTTGGGCTCTTACGCAGGTTACCTTCTACTTCAAGTGAAGAAGCAGACGGAGTTGCAAAAGCAGCATCAAGCACTTGCCATTGAAAAACGTAACGCGACGATTTACGAAAACGTAAATACTTTGTGCTTAGCGGGTATTCAAGGCCAGTGTGACTTACCTGAGATCAGTATTCGAGTGTGTATCATTATGGATAACGTTCAGGGTGATGAGCGTGTTGATTTTGATTCTGAATATCCTGCTCTTTCTGAGCTGTACCATATCGTAAAAGATATGGCTCGCGGAGATGCAAGACAGGAACTGACGAAGAAAGATCGCATGCAGCAGAATCTCACGCGCCATAAGGCAGAGACTCGCTTGAATGATGCGGTCATCGAAGATTTGAAAAGGTTGCAGGAGAAGGTTAAGCCTCTCAACAACCAAATCAACATTCAGATGATCTAGTCACTAAGACTATTTAATATAGAGGCTTGTTTAACACTCCATTTTTAAGATGTGCTGCTTTTAATACCTATGCCTTTAAGACGCTTTGTTTTAAAGGCATATTGTTTTTAAGTCGCCTTGCTTTTTAATAGACAATGTTAAATGAGCTTTCTTACCTTTTGCGTCTCGTTAATCCCGACGCTTTGTTAGTGATCAAGCTAGCAGTTCTGAGTTTTTGTCTGAAAAATTGATTTTGTCTTGGAACGACCTTACTGGTCGTGTGGCAAAATAACCCGTCTATATTTTAATGTATGTAAAATGATTTGAGAGACCTTAGGTTCTCGCGGATCTAAATTGGAATTACCGCTATGTCGAGCAAGCCAGTAACAACGAATCAGCAAATCGTTTGGGATCAAGAGATCTTAAACAAGTACAACTATTCGGGACCTCGTTACACTTCATATCCAACAGCGTTGGAGTTTCATGAAGCGTTTACCGTCGCTGATTACGACATGGCGTGTACTCAGTACCCTGAGCGTCCACTCTCTCTTTACGTGCATATCCCGTTCTGCCATAAGCTTTGTTACTACTGTGGTTGTAATAAAGTCATTACTCGTCACTCGCATAAAGCGGATGAGTACTTGGATGTGATTGAACATGAAATCCGCCAGCGCGCCTCTTTATTGAATGGCCGTAAAGTGACTCAACTGCACTTCGGTGGTGGTACACCAACGTTCTTGACCAAAACACAAATCACTCGTTTGATGGGCATTTTGCGTGAAGAGTTTAACTTCACCGCTGACGCTGAAATCAGTATTGAAGTTGACCCGCGTGAGATTGAGCTAGACGTACTTGACCACCTTCGAAATGAAGGCTTCAACCGCCTGAGCATTGGCGTGCAAGACTTTAATAAAGAAGTACAGAAGCTGGTTAACCGTGAGCAAGATGAAGAGTTCATTATTGCAATGGTTCAACGTGCGACAGAGCTAGGCTTCCGTTCAACTAACCTGGATTTGATCTACGGCCTACCAAAGCAGACTCAAGCTTTGTTCGCTGAAACATTGAAGCAAGTGTTAGAAATGAAGCCGGGCCGTTTATCTGTATTTAACTACGCACACATGCCGCAACTGTTTGCTGCGCAGCGTAAGATAAAAGATGAAGACCTACCTGAAGCTAAAGAGAAGATGGCTATCTTACAAGATACTATCGAGACGCTAACCGGTGCGGGTTACCAGTTCATTGGTATGGATCACTTCGCACTACCTGAAGATGAGCTAGCCGTAGCACAACGTGAAGGTATTCTGCATCGTAACTTCCAAGGCTACACGACCCAAGGTGAAGCTGACTTAATTGGTTTCGGTGTTTCTGCGATTTCTATGGTTGGTGATGCTTACGCACAAAATCAGAAAGAGCTGAAGAAGTACTACGCTCAGGTGAATGACCTGCGTCATGCACTTTGGAAAGGTGTTGCTCTAGACAGTGACGACCTTCTACGTCGTGAAGTGATCAAGCAGCTGATTTGTAACTTCAAGCTTGATAAAACAATGATCGAATCTGAGTTCTCGGTTAACTTTAATCGCTACTTCAAAGAAGACTTAGAGCTTCTACAAACCTTTATCAACGATGAGTTGGTTGAAGTCGATGACAAAGAAATCCGCGTAACTTTGCGTGGCCGTTTGCTGATCCGTAACATCTGTATGTGTTTTGATAAATACCTACGTGCCAAGGCTCGCCAACAGCAATTCTCTCGCGTCATCTAATAACTCGATAGAGAATAGAAACATAAAAAATGCCAGCATCATGCTGGCATTTTTGTATCTGACTCATTCGGTTTCTGCCTGATTTAGGCGATGTTCTCTTTGGTGCCCTGTTTGGCCTCTGCGTTTTGTTCGGCTTTGTTATTCGTTTTAAACTTGGCATTTAGCTTACTGCGTAGGTCGGTAGGCCATTGGTCAAACGGAACTGGACGGCTGTATAAGAAACCTTGAGCTAATGGGCATTGAAGCTGCTTGAGTAGTTCAGCTTGTTGTTGTGTTTCAACTCCTTCTGCCACCAAACTCACTTTGAAACCCTTGGTAATGTTGACGATGGCCGCGACGATGGAGCTGTCTAGGTTCTCTTTTTCCAACTTACTGACGAAGCTGCGATCGATCTTTAAGCAATCAAATGGCAGTTTGTGTAAGTAAGCCAGTGACGAATAGCCGGTACCAAAGTCATCAATTGCAATCGAGATGCCTAGTGCTTTTAGCGTCAGCATATTATCGATGATGGTTTGGTCATTGTCGACGATGCGTGATTCAGTGATCTCTAGCGTCAGGTTTTGGGCTGGTAATTTGGTGTCACGCAGCGTGGTTTTAACCAATTCAATAAATCCGCTTTCACTCAGTTGGTCGACAGATAAGTTAACGTGAATAGAGAAGTCTTTATTCCATTTTCCAGATTCAATCGCAATTGCGGTATCTCGACATGACTTGTGCAAAATCTGCTTACCAATGTCGTAGATCAATCCTGTTTCTTCTGCTAAAGGAATGAACTCCAAAGGTGAGATTATACCCTCGTCCGTTACCCAACGAGCCAAAGCCTCGGCACCTATGGTAGCTCCAGATTCAAGGTCGATTATAGGCTGATAGAAAGGCTCGAACTGCTGAAGATCAATTGCCTTGTTAAGACGTGCCAGCATCTTGGTACGATATCTCGATGCTTTGCCCATTTCTGGGTTGTAAATACTGACACTGGTTTTGTCTTGCTTTGCGTTGCTCAAGGCTATACTGCTGTTGCGTAGCAGCAGTGTAATGTCGTTGACGTTCGAGACATTCACGACCCCCATTGATACTTTGATGACCACGCTTTCTGATTCCATGGCAAATGGGGAGGTAAAGATTCGAAGTAAGCGACTCGTCAGTAGTTGAACGTCATCTATTTGATTGATGTTAGGAGCGTAAATCGCAAATTCATCCCCGCCAGTTCGAGCTAACAGGAAGTTCGATGGTAGCGTACCTCTTAAACGAGCGGCCGCAATGATAAGCAGTTGGTCACCATTGTAATGGCCGAGGCTATCATTAATATCTCGAAAGCGGTCAATACCAATTAAATAAAGTGTACCTTTTTCGTTTTCAGGGTTTTTCTTGGCTGTATCAATAAAGCCTTCACGACTATACAGTTTGGTTAATGAGTCATAGGTAAGTTGAGCCTGTAACGCCTGAAAAGAAGCCTTTAAATTGTTGGTCATTTCATTAAATGACGCAGTTAACATGCTAATTTCATAGATGTTGCCCGTTTTTGGCATGCTCGTCTCCCAGTCACCTTTGGCGAGGCGCTTTGCTGCCCCTGCAGTTGAAGTGATGGGTTGAGTGACGCGATTAAAGGCAATTAATCCAACGATAATACCAATGCAACTGAGCGTTAGACCGAGTAACCAACTGTTTCTTTGGTTTTTTGGTAATTCACCAAGTAGGCTACTTTCTGGGATCGACATACCAATAATCCAAGTGATGCCGTACTCATCTTCATAAGGGGTAAGTTGATTGAAATATCGTTCGTTATCTAAATTAAAACTAAAGCGCTGCACATTTAAATCATCGATTAGATGAAACTTATCTACATAACGGGCACTTTCACGTATTACCGCGTTAGCACTCTCTGTTGCTAACAAGCGCTGGCCTTTGTCTGTTTGTCCTGTTCCCCAAGAGACCACGCTGCCTCCGCCCGAATGAGCGACTAAGCGCTGTTGCTTATCAATAATATAAACAGAGGCATCCGTTTTATCTTTGAGATCCTTGAGAAAAGCATTAAAGGTGTTGATCTTAATATCGCTGGCGAGGACACCTTTGAGCTCGTTATCACTATAGATAGGAGCGAGAGCCGATAAAGTGATCTCTTGTCGTTCATCTGCATTGGCATAAATTGATGACCATACAGCCTTGTTCTGTGTCACTACTGGAGTGTACCAAGGGCGAACTCTAGGGTCATAACCTGAAATTATGGTTCGAATGTCTCCGCTAATCGTATTACCACGATAAATGACAAGTTTGCCTTGAGTTCGATCATCCCGGGCCATTAAAGTTAAGCCGCGGTTTGTTTCTTTTCGAAAGCCGACATAGTTACCATCTTCAGAACCAAAGCCGATTACATCAAGCTGAGGGATCGCTTGAAAATGCGCAGAAAACTTGTAAAGAATATAGTCTTGAACCTGACTAAGATTTCCCTCTTTATAAAGGTTGTGATAACCGATGTTATGACTTAGTGAAAGGTTAGCGTGAAATGGCTTTTCTAAAAAATCGGCAAGGCTTTGATGAACGTTATCAGTGAGTGATGTTAGTTGGCGCGCACTAATATCACTCACCATCTCCTTGTAGCTTTGCTTTTGAGTGAAAATCATTACGCCCATAGTGAAGAGAAATATCATCACGAATGGCAGAACCACTGCGGTTCTCAAGGTAATTTGTGTTTTCAAAGACATCTTTAGCTACAGTTTGGATAGATAGTGTACTGTAATTGTACCGATACTATTCAAAGCAAGCGACACTTTTTTAGCTTTAAAAAATATGCATATAGAGGCATATAAAGATCAGTACAACTCTTTGAGTTTACGAGTCAGGGTATTTCTTCCCCATCCTAAAACTTTCGCTGCATCTTGTTTATGGCCATTAGTATGGTTGAGTGCGGCCTCTAATAATATACGTTCAAACTCGGGTAGAGCATAAGTCAGCAGCTCTTTTTCGCCGGAATCAAGCGCACTCTTGGCCCAATTAGCCAGCAGTTGTTGCCAATTACCATCAGTACCTTCGCTGATCACAACCTTCTCTTCCAACAACTCAGGAGGCAGATCCGAAGGAAGTATTTCACTACCACTTGCCATTACTGTTAACCAACGACAAATGTTCTCAAGCTGACGCACGTTTCCCGGCCAATTGAGCTGATTGAGCTTCAGAATGGTCTCTGGGTGTAGTGTCTTCACTTCTACACCAAGCTCTTCAGCGGCTGATGCTAGGAAGTGGTGAGTCAGCTTTTCAATGTCCTGTTTACGTTCGCGCAGTGCCGGAATATGGATTCGGATAACGTTGAGTCGATGGAAAAGGTCTTCACGGAAACCACCGTCATGTACTAAGCGCTCAAGATCTTGGTGGGTTGCGGCAACGATACGAACATCGACCTTAACCGCAGAATGTCCACCTACGCGATAAAACTGGCCATCAGACAGCACGCGCAGTAGTCGAGTCTGAATATCGAGTGGCATGTCGCCAATCTCATCAAGAAACAGAGTACCCCCGTTGGCTTGCTCGAAGCGTCCTTGGCGAACACTGTTAGCACCGGTAAAGGCGCCTTTTTCGTGGCCAAACAGTTCTGACTCGATGAGATCTTTGGGAATCGCAGCCATGTTCAGGGCGATAAAGGGCTTTTTCGCTCTTGGGCTGTGACGATGTAAGGCGTGTGCGACTAGTTCTTTACCTGTACCTGATTCACCATTGATCAGTACGGAAATGGATGACCGAGACAAACGACCAATGGCGCGGAAGACTTCCTGCATCGCAGGCGCTTCGCCAATGATTTCTGGCGCGTTGGTGTCTTCTACTGCTTCACTCGCCTGTTCTCGCTTTTGCTCTTGGCTGTGGGCGATTGCTCGTTCTACTAAAGTCAGTGTCTCATCGATATCGAACGGCTTAGGCAGATACTCAAAAGCGCCTTTTTGATAAGCATTGACCGCTGCATCAAGGTCTGAGTGCGCGGTCATAATGATCACTGGCAGGTCGGGAGAGCGTTGATGAACCTGATGCAAAAGCTCAATACCGTCAATGCCGGGCATGCGAATATCAGATACCAATACATCTGGCGTCTCGCGCTCAAGAGCAAGTAATACGCTCTCTGCATCAGCAAATGTTTCACACTTTATATCCGCAGATGAAAGTGTTTTCTCTACTACCCAGCGGATAGAGCTGTCGTCATCGACGACCCAAACGTATCCTTTACTCATAATTCAATTCCTTTGCAGCCAAATCTATTGTGATAATCATTGTTGTTTTTATTGTTCGGTATTCAGTGTTGCTAATGAAACGTTGTTTCCAGTGGGAGACCCAGCTTTGCTTATATCGGCAAATAAATCGTGAATGTGGTGTTGCCCGGCCAGCTTTCAACATCAATTTTCCCATTGTGTTGATCGATCAGGTTTTGAGATATCGATAGCCCTAGCCCTGTACCTCCTTCTCGTCCGCTGACCATTGGGTAAAACAGGGTGTCTTTCAATTCATCGGGGATACCCGGGCCGTTGTCGCAGATCTCAATGCGAGCGGCGAGTTTGTGTCGCTGACCATGAATGTTTGCTTGATGCACCGTTCTGGTGCGAATGGTGATTTTTCCTGATTCTTGAGCCTTCAGAATCTGAGCTGCGTTGCTCACTATATTGAGCATGGCTTGTTCTACCTGTGCTGAATCCATCAAGATGTCCGGTAGGCTCGGGTCGTAGTCTCGTTCGATGACGAGTGTTGAACCTGATTCTAGCTCGACGAGTTGCCTTACTTTTTCAAGTATTTGGTGAAGGTTCTCTTCCGATTTGGTCCCCGGTTTCTGTGGGCCAAGCAGGCGATCGACCAAAGCTCTCAGGCGGTCGGCTTGTTCAATAATGATCTGCGTATATTCATTAAGGGACTGATCAGGGAGCATTTTACCAAGTAGCTGCGCGGCTCCTCTTAATCCGCCCAATGGATTCTTAATCTCATGGGCTAATCCGCGTACCAATAGTTTAGCCGCTTGTTGTTGAGCGTGTTGGTTGAGCTCTTGGCTGAGGCGTCTTTGTTGGTCTATCTTGCGCATCTCAACCAATAACAGCGTTTCTCGCTGCCAAGATATTGGGCTCACTGTTACCTCAAGCATTAGTGGGCGGTTATCAACCACAAAGGTAACGTCACTGTCGGTAATGCTTTGGCCACTTTGTAGCGGTTGAGTCAACAGCGCTAAATCCAGTGAGGCGTGCTGGATAAGTTGGCTCAGAGGGTGATCAACGATACGTCGTGCACTTTGCGAAAAGAGTTGTTCAGCCGCCGGGTTGGCATATCGGACATACAGTTGCTCATCGAGCATCAATGTTGAGGTCACCATATTGTCGAGAATGGCGCTGGAAAGATGATGTGTATCTATGCTGTCGCTTTTGGCTGATCGATTCACTATTTCGTCCTTGAACTGGTGTTTTTCTCACTGCACCAAATTGGTGCGAAGCTAAGTTCAAGTATGGCGCATATCAACCAGAAGCTAAAGATAATTCATTAGAGTTGCTGAAAGCTGCTTCGATCAGGTGAAAAGTAGAGGTAATTTGGCCTCTTTTAACACATTGGCTTACTTGAGCGTCGCTCGATGTAAATACACGGTGACTGGACTAGTAGATGCAATAAGCTTGCCGCTTCTATGTGCTTGAATTGCAATGGTGTGAGTGCCTCGATCGATACCTTTCAATTCCCAGTTAGGTTGGGTTTGTGGAGCGCCATAACGACGACCATCGAGCATCAGTTGCAACTGCTCTCCAATACCAAGCTTGCGGTTGAGTTTTATTTTTATTGGGATTAAGCCACGGTTGCTGCGGATGGTTTGATCATGAACTGGAGTCAGCATGCTGAGGGCTAACTGAGCGGGTACCTCTCGTTTCGTGTTATCTGTTTTTTTCTGAGCTTGAGCTGGTGTTGCCGTTTTACTTGTAGAGGGATCTGCAGCGTCAACAGGCGTTGAGGCCTCAAATTTAGGGGCTGGTGCGGAAGCTTGTACGTCAGGTAGGCGAAGAGCCTCCGCACCTTGATCGGTAGGGGTATCACTAAAGTGAAGCACACCATCCTCATCTTCCCAGGTGTACACCGTTTGAGCAGAGCACGAGAATGCGACTGTTAATCCGATTAGGAACAGTATGTTTTTCATATCGTTAGCCTCTTTCCACCGTTAGGTGTTTTCACGTTTGACGTTAGTTTTGTTATTGATTTTATTGTATTTATAGCAACAGCCTCTGAGGGCTTTGTTTAAGATATGGTACGAGGAAGCAGGGGGAGGGAGAATAGAAAAAAGGCCCGCCTGCGAGGCGAGCCTAATATTTTTTAGTGCTTCTTACATGTTGCAATAGCTTTTACTGCAGTAAGAATTACATGCTAACCGACTAAGGATTAAACTGAGTAGTACAGTTCAAACTCAAGTGGGTGTGTAGCCATGTTCACGCGCTGTACGTCGTCAGATTTCAGTGTGATGTAAGAATCGATGAAGTCGTCAGAGAATACGCCACCAGCAGTTAGGAACTCACGGTCTTCGTTAAGTGCTGCTAGAGCACCTTGTAGAGATTCTGCAACTGTTGGGATTTCAGCTGCTTCTTCTGCAGGAAGGTCGTATAGATCTTTATCCATAGCTTCGCCAGGGTGGATCTTGTTCTTAATACCGTCAAGGCCAGCCATAAGCATTGCTGAGTAGCATAGGTATGGGTTAGCTGCTGGGTCACCAAAACGTAGCTCGATACGACGTGCTTTCGGGCTTGGTACTACTGGGATACGGATAGAAGCAGAACGGTTACGTGCTGAGTAAGCAAGCATTACAGGTGCTTCGAAACCAGGTACAAGACGCTTGTATGAGTTCGTTGATGGGTTAGCAAATGCGTTGATTGCACGAGCGTGCTTGATTACACCACCGATGTAGTAAAGCGCCATTTCAGATAGGCCGCCGTACTTATCACCAGCAAACAAGTTTTGTCCATCTTTGTTCAATGACATGTGAACGTGCATGCCAGAACCGTTGTCACCAACTAGTGGCTTAGGCATGAATGTCGCTGTTTTGCCAAATGCGTGCGCAACGTTGTGTACAACGTACTTGTAGATTTGAGTCTCATCCGCTTTTGTTGTTAGCGTGTTGAAGCGAGTTGCGATTTCGTTTTGACCCGCAGTTGCAACTTCGTGGTGGTGAGCTTCAACAACTAGGCCCATCTCTTCCATTACTAGACACATTGCTGAACGGATATCTTGAGATGAATCGACAGGAGCTACTGGGAAGTAACCGCCTTTAACGCCAGGACGGTGACCTTTGTTACCGCCTTCGATGTCAGAGCCTGTGTTCCAAGCTGCTTCTACATCATCAATTTTGAAGAAAGAACCAGACATGTCGTTTGAGAACTTAACGTCATCGAATAGGAAGAATTCTGGCTCTGGACCCACTAGAACTGTGTCTGCGATACCCGTAGAACGTAGGTATTCTTCAGAACGTTTAGCGATAGAGCGTGGGTCACGGTCGTAGCCTTGCATTGTTGCAGGCTCAAGGATGTCACAACGGATGTTTAGCGTTGCATCTTCTGTGAATGGGTCCAGTACAGCAGAAGCTGCGTCTGGCATCATTACCATGTCAGATTCATTAATGCCTTTCCAACCAGCTACTGAAGAGCCGTCAAACATTTTGCCTTCTTCGAAGAAGTCTGCATCAACTTGGTGAGAAGGAATAGAGATGTGCTGCTCTTTACCTTTTGTATCAGTAAAACGTAAGTCGATAAATTTAACTTCGTTCTCTTGGATCAGGGATAGTACATTTTCTACTGACATCTTGGATAACCTCCAGTGTTATTAATTCGGTATTAGCTCGATTCGGTTGAAACCAGCATTGATTAATGTCTATACGTGCATTAATCGATGCTGATTTATCTATAGCCAAAAACGTGCCAAAAAAATTATTCCATTAATTTCAATGATTTACTTGTTTACTTGATTTGCGAGCTCTGACTTTTGCACCAAAATGATCTTTGGTTGCACGATATTGGTGCAACTATTTATCTGTGCACCAATATGAGACATAAGCGAACACCATTCAGCAATGAATTGCCTAAGTTGTCAATCCACTTTTGTTATTTTACCTGAGATTTGGTTGCCCACTTAGCGGGTGATACTTTTCGATAACCCTACGAATTAGTCGACTAGACACTGTACGGAACCAAAGTTAAGCGGATATGAATCGCTAATAAAGAAAAAAGCCTTGGTTCAGATCACATATTTCTGGGTTTTTGTCTAGAATCTGGTATATTATTGACCGTTTTTTAAATCAAGCTAGCGGTTATTATCCAAACTTTTGAGATAAGTGACGGCTACTTTTATGAGTGAATCGAGAATCCATGTCTACTCCACAGATTGATAAGTTAAGAAATATCGCGATCATCGCGCACGTTGACCACGGTAAAACGACTTTGGTTGATAAACTACTACAACAGTCAGGCACTCTTGAGTCTCGTGGTGAAGCTGAAGAGCGTGTCATGGATTCGAATGACATCGAAAAAGAGCGTGGCATTACAATCCTTGCTAAGAACACAGCAATCAACTGGAATGATTACCGCATCAACATCGTAGATACTCCGGGACACGCGGACTTCGGTGGTGAAGTTGAGCGTATCATGTCTATGGTTGATTCTGTTCTGCTTATCGTTGACGCAGTTGATGGCCCAATGCCTCAAACTCGTTTCGTAACGCAAAAAGCATTCGCACACGGTCTTAAGCCAATCGTTGTAATCAACAAGATTGACCGCCCAGGCGCTCGTCCTGATTGGGTTATGGATCAAGTATTCGACCTTTTCGACAACCTAGGTGCTACAGATGAGCAACTAGACTTCACCGTTGTTTACGCTTCAGCTCTAAACGGTTGGGCAACAATGACTGAAGGCGAAACTGGCGAGAACATGGAACCATTGTTCCAAGCTGTTGTTGATACAGTAGAAGCACCAGCAGTTGACCTTGACGGTCCACTACAAATGCAAATTTCGCAACTTGATTACAGCTCTTATGTAGGTGTTATCGGTGTTGCTCGTGTTACTCGTGGTTCTGTTAAGCCAAACCAACAAGTAACTATCGTGAATGCTGAAGGCAAAAAACGTAACGGTAAAGTAGGTACTGTACTTGGTTACCTAGGCCTTGAGCGTCACGAAGTAGAACAGGCTAACGCTGGCGACATCATTGCAATCACAGGTCTTGGTGAGCTGAAAATTTCAGACACTATCTGTGACGTAAACACTGTTGAAGCAATGGAACCTCTATCTGTTGATGAACCAACAGTAACAATGACTTTCCAAGTAAACACTTCTCCGTTCGCGGGTAAAGAAGGTAAGTTTGTAACTTCACGTAACATCCTTGAGCGTCTTGAAAAAGAATTGGTTCATAACGTTGCACTACGTGTTGAAGAAACTGAAAGTCCAGACCGTTTCCGCGTATCAGGCCGTGGTGAACTTCACCTTTCTATCCTGATCGAAAACATGCGTCGTGAAGGTTTCGAGCTAGCAGTATCTCGTCCAGAAGTAATCATCAAAGAAGAAGATGGTCAGAAAATGGAACCGTTCGAAACGGTTACTATCGATGTAGTTGAAGAGCACCAAGGTGCGATCATGGAAAGCATCGGTCTACGTAAGGGTGAGCTAACAGATATGGCACCAGATGGTAAAGGCCGTGTTCGCATGGACTTCATGATGCCTTCTCGTGGTCTTATCGGTTTCCAAACTGAATTCCTTACAATGACGTCTGGTTCTGGTCTTATTTACCACTCGTTCGATCACTACGGTCCTTACAAAGGCGGTATCATTGGTCAGCGTAATAACGGTGTTCTAATCTCGAACGCAACGGGTAAAGCTCTTACTTACGCTCTATTCTTCCTTCAAGCTCGTGGTCGTCTATTCACAGAGCACGCGGATGAAGTTTATGAAGGTCAAGTAATCGGTATTCACAACCGTTCAAACGACCTGACAGTAAACTGTCTAAAAGGTAAGCAACTAACGAACGTTCGTGCATCTGGTACTGATGAAGCACAAGTTCTTTCTCCACCGATCAAGCACACTCTAGAGCAAGCTCTTGAGTTTATCGATGAAGATGAACTAGTAGAAGTAACGCCACTTAACGTACGTATCCGTAAGAAACTTCTTACTGAAAACGAACGTAAGCGTGCAGCACGTCCAGCTAAGGCTTAATTGCCAGCTGACTAGCTTCTAGCTATTCAAGCAATACGTTTTAGAATAAATAAGAAAGCCCCGAGCAGCCTAGCTGCTCGGGGCTTTTGTTTTATGTGGTGTTGGAGTAGATGCGGGTGAACGAGATGAGAGATTCGAAGGGCGTTCAAGTATTCGTCATCCTCAAGAGGGAGGAACGACCGAGTTGGGGATCTAGCTTTTGATAACTAAGTAACGCTCAACGAATTGAAGCCGCTTATAGACCGACATAAACGGCACTTCAACCACCTCGTAACCAAGCTCTTGGTAGACTGTTACTAAAGCGCGGTGAATCTCTAATGCCTCTTCAAACGGGTAAGGCCTCACATCATCCTGTACGTAAATCGATGCCTCAGGGCGACAGAACAGCACTTGGGGGTGATAACCTTGGCTCGCTTCTCGGTAGGTTGTGTTTATCTCTAGTTTCGCCTGAGCCAAATAGCCACAAATGTCTGGAATGGCGCGATCAAGAAAAGCAATTTGGTGCTGCTTCGCTTGCTCTTTCTGCTCATTCATCACTCCTAAGCATAGCTGAGAAAATCCAGGAAGGTTTAACCAAGGTAAGATACCGTTCTCAAGTTGGCTCTGCTGTTCTATCAACTGGCGAGAGGATTCAGCGAAGGTTGGGTAACCCATGTCACCCAAGGCGTTAATCAGCGTTGTTTTTCCGGCTCCGGGACCGCCAGTAATAATGATAGGCTGCATGGTGTTGTTTCTATGTAGCGCTACTTCTGGTTCAGTTGAGCTAAGAACTTATCCGACTCTGCTATCGCCGCATTCATCTGTTCTATCGCGTAGGCGATGTCTTTTTCTAAGCTCATAAACTCTCCCTGCAATGAACCAACGGCACTCGCATTGAGGTTGTGCTTGAGATAAAGCGTGTTGTCGCGAAGAGTGTTGAGTACCGGATCCATTTTCTTCTCAGCTCTTTTCATCGCTGACAGCATGGTTTGGTAAGACGATTTGGTTTCACGCAGCTTTTTCTCACTTGAACGACGCAGTGAATCGCTGGTGTAAAGGTCCAACTCTCCCTGCCATTCTGCAAATAGCGCATCCGACACATCTTCAATCGCAGCAATGCGGTCACTGACATTTTGTGCGGCTTTTTCACTGTCTTGGTATTTATCATTAATCTTGTTGTACATGTCTTCAAGGTCGCCGCCACTAAAATTAGTCAGGCTACTCAAAGCTTCAAGTGCGCTAGTAAACTCTTCCTGAGCGTCCTGTTGCGACTCTTTAGCGTCTTCCACTCTATCAACCATAATGTCACGCTTGTGGTAACCCACTTGCTCCATTGCGGAGTAATAAGCTGATTGGCATCCAGTAAGAGTAAAAATAGAGAGGACTATAACTATTAAATAAGGCATCCTAGTTTCCTATAGTTAGATAATATCAATCGTAGTAAATAACTGTTCAACCTAGCTTGTTAAAATGCTCGATAACGGCGTTAGAATTTTTGATTGTAGAATGACTACTTATCGAAACTATTCTTTGCCGAGAAGGGCTTCCTTGTTCTCAAGCCTTTTTCCTACGCTATTTTCGAACATTTACTTACTGTGATTAATATAACGGAATATTAATTAGGACTATGAACGAGTTACCAGGGAGTTACAAGTTGAAGATAAAAAAGGCAGCTACAGGAAGCATCCAGTTTTCCCGCTATCTTCTTACGCGGATGACGCACGATAGAGTTAATGTGAATGCAGGGTACTTGGCGTACATTACTTTGCTCTCGATCGTACCGATGTTGACGGTTTTGCTCTCTATTTTGTCGTCATTTTCAGTTTTTGCTGATGTTGGTTTAGTGATTCAAAACTTCGTTATTACCAACTTTGTTCCCGCTTCCGGGGATGCGGTGCATGGTGCTTTACTGGAGTTTGTTGCCAATACCGGCAAGATGACGGCGGTGGGTAGTGTGTTCTTATTCATTGCCGCTCTGATGCTGATCTCCAATATTGATAAAAACCTAAACTACATCTGGCGAGTAACGGAAAAGCGACGTGCTGTGTTGTCTTTTTCGATGTATTGGATGGTGCTAACTCTTGGGCCTATTTTGATCGGAGCGAGCATTGCTGCAACCTCGTATGTGACATCATTAAACTTGTTACAAAACGAAGTTGTGTCGAGTGCTTTTAATACCGTGATTCGCAAGCTCCCTTTGATTACCTCATTCTTTGCGTTTTTCGGTCTGTATCTGTTGGTTCCCAACAAAAAGATACACTTTTCTCATGCGGCAGCTGGCTCTCTAGTGGCGGCTCTGTTGTTCGAACTCAGCAAGAAAGGCTTTGCAGCTTACATTACTCAGTTTCCGTCTTACCAGTTGATTTATGGCGCATTAGCGGCGATTCCCATTCTTTTTGTTTGGGTCTATTTGTGCTGGTTGATTGTGTTAGTGGGTGCTGAAGTGACGGCCGCGTTGGGCGAGCAGGAACAGTGGAGTGACTCTCAAGAAATGGTACACTCGTCGGATAAAGACAAAATTACAGAGCAAGGAAACAACAGTGATAGCACTGATCCAGAGAGTAAGTGAAGCTGCCGTCCGTGTTGATGGCGAAGTAGTGGGTGAGATTGAGCAAGGCTTATTAGTTCTGTTAGGTGTAGAAAAAGGTGATGATGAAGCCAAAGCCAAACGTTTGATGGAACGAGTGACTACTTATCGTGTCTTTGGAGATGAAGACGATAAAATGAATCTCAACGTGAAGCAGGTGGAAGGCAAAGTACTCGTGGTGTCTCAATTCACACTGCCAGCTGATACCAAGAAAGGCACGCGAGCTGGATTTTCTCGCGGTGCTCACCCAGAAGATGCAGAGCGTCTTTACAACTACTTCTCTGACCAATGTGAATCAGTGTTGCCAACGGAACGTGGCCGATTCGCAGCCGACATGAAAGTGTCTTTGGTTAATGATGGCCCAGTGACATTCTGGCTGCAGGTTTAGGCTTAAAGGAATAAGCATGTTTAAACTCATAACCCCGACCACCGAAAATCAACTGAACAAGTATTACCATTTTCGTTGGCAAATGCTCCGTGAACCTTGGCGAATGCCGGTCGGTTCAGAGCGCGATGAATATGACCCAATGAGTCACCATCGCATGATTGTTGATGGTCGAGGTCGCCCGATGGCGATTGGTCGTCTCTATATCACCCCAGATCTAGAGGGGCAGATTCGCTATATGGCGGTGAAGAACTCTCGCCAAAGCAAAGGCATGGGCTCACTTATCTTGGTTGCGCTAGAGTCACTGGCACGCCAAGAAGGAGCGAAGCGTTTGGTGTGTAATGCACGTGAAGATGCGATCTCATTCTATGAGAAGAATGAGTTTGAGCGTCGTGGTGAGATTAACGACCAACGTGGGCCTGTGCGTCACCAACAGATGGTAAAACCTCTTGATCCAATGGCTGATGTACTGCGCAAACCAGAATGGTGTAATGAGCTTCAACAGCGCTGGGAGCATCAGATCCCGATCAGTGACAAGATGGGCATCAAGATTAACCAATACACGGGGTATCAGTTCGAGTGTAGCGCTCAGTTGAATCCAAACCTTAACCCTCATAACACCATGTTTGCTGGCTCAGCCTTTACTTTGGCGACCTTAACCGGTTGGGGTATGACTTGGTTACTAATGAAGGAGCGTGGGTTGACTGGTGATATCGTACTAGCAGATAGTAATATTCGTTACCGTCATCCAGTTGAGCAAAACCCAGTGGCATCCACGTCATTGGATGGGATCAGTGGCGATTTAGATCGCCTCGCGTCAGGCAGAAAAGCTCGTATCATCATTCACGTGACCATTAACAGTGGCGACGTGGAGGCGGTTGAGTTTACGGGAACCTATATGCTGATCCCTGACTACAAAAAGAGATTATCAACGGACTCCAACGTAAGCGTATAGCTGACAATGGCTAGCAGATAAAGATACAGATAGAAGGCGCTACTCTTGTGGAGTGGCGCTTTTTTGTTGGCAGTCGTTAATCTCGGAATACTCAGCTTGGGTGAGCTTTCCTGATATTTGGTGGCATGGGTCGGATAGTGAAATAGAGAGAGTGTGTTGCTCTGCCTTTAGCAAGTCGAGCTCCCCAGACATTTCGCCATTTAACGTTTGAATCCTTTGTTCGCCTTGCTCTGCTGCCGATGCACCAATAATGTGCGCTGGTTCGAGTGTGAAGCGTCCACGGTCAAAATTCGCATTGAGCTCTGGGATTTCAAATACGTTATCAGTCGATGTTTCAGAAAGCTTGTCATTAAAGGTCATCACACCTTGACGAACGCTACCAGTGAGTTGACCTGTTGTGGAATAGCCGAGCATTAATGAATCGCCGTATAAACCTGCAGCTTGAAGTTCAAACTCGCCATAACCGGTTGCGTCGAGCGGTAGTTCAAGTTGCTGTAATATGGGAGCTATCGGTAATCCATCGGCAGAAATATCTATGCTCCATGGCTTGCTGATTTGGTTAAAATCGAGTGTCGCATTGGCTTCAACATAGCCATGCTTTAGTGGCATAAACAGGCGTGTCAGCGTCCATTTTCCTTGCTCGCTATTCATCTCAACCACTGGTTGAGCGCTAATAATGTTTTGGTAGCTGGCATCATTCGCGCTGGCCATCAGCTTTCCTTGCCACAGACCTAGCTTTCTATCTTGTAGAAGTTGAACTTGATACCCCTCGATATGTAATCCTGAGACCTGCCAGTAAGGCTTTTGTGCGAGTTGGATAAGTTGGCTGCGTTCTATGTTAATTCGGCTAATTTCGACATTCTGGAGCTGCGTGAGCCAAGGTATCAAGCGAGTGGCGGGTAGAGGGCTATCTTGGCTTTCCGTAATCCACTTTATACCTTGCAGGTCGAGCTGTGCTAATAGAATGCTGTTAGGGGTTACTTTGCCATTAAGTTGAACAGTGCCCTGTAGGAATTGAGTATAGAAGTCTTCAATCAGAATCTGTTTCGGATCTAAATTGAGCTTGATACTTGGCTCTATGAACATGTCTTCATCAATGGTCACTCCCTCTGCTTGCAGAGAGAAAATGGCTCTCTGTTGCTTCCACAGCTCAAAAGGCAGTTGGATATTTTCTAGTGAGGCATCAAAAGCTGCGAGGTGGCCGTCTTGCCACTCTACATCGCTACGCAGAATATCTAAGCTATTGATGTGATTGATCTGAATACCTGTCACATCCCACTCTTTGCTTAGTAGGCTTTGGGTCTGTTTCTGATTGAGTCGTAAGCCATCGACGGTCACATTCACCAACGACCAATCTTGCTGATACTGCTCTGCTTGACCAGAAATTTTGGCACCACGCCAGTCAAACGAAGCGCCATACAGGGTGCTATCACTTGGTTTAAGATCTAGGTCAATCAACAGGTTATCGAACGCTTCGCCTTGCCAATACAGCTGTGAGGCAGAAAGTTGGGTTTTTCCATAAGGTAGAAGTGAGTTGTCGTTGTTCCACGTTGGGTCGGAGATCTGAAGATCGATGCCTCGCGCGTTAAAATCTGGGGTTGAAAAGTCGAGATTGTTGATGGCCAGCTGGTGGATCTTAATGCTTGGCTGGGTAAATAAAGAGGCGAGCGTTTCTAGGTCGTCGGCTTCTAACTGCAGTCCGCTGATCAATACAGAGTCCAAAACCAGCTTAGTTTCAAGAATAGAGTCTGAGCTGAACCAAAGGTCAACCTTGTCGATATACAGCGGTGTTTGTTTTTCAGGTTGGCTTTGGGTAATGCCCATTAAGGTGATGTGATAAGGCGCCTGGTACTCAACATCTTCAATGAGCACAGGTTGTTCAATCGCATGTTTGATAAAAAAGTTAGTAACATCCGCACGGTATTGGGTTTGCAGGCTTAATAGCAATGCTGCGATAGTTGCAACGGCGATAGCCAACGCAATGCCGAACACCATGAATACCTTTTTCATTCCCTGAAAGCCTTAAATTTCAATCGTCTCAAAACAGAGTGGAACAAAAAGGGTCAAGCATCAACAAAAAAGCCCCTCAAAAGAGGGGCTTGCTACAAAAATATCACTTTAAATTGGGCGTTCGCTTTTAGCTTGGCCCGAGCAGATGTTGGGTTAGTCCAGTTGAGGGCCAGCCGCAACCAGTGACTTACCTTCAGCGTTGTCTGTGTACTTATCAAAGTTGTTGATGAAACGCTCTGCTAGATCTTTCGCTTTGCTTTCCCATTGTAGAGGGTCAGTGTACGTGTCACGTGGGTCAAGAATCGCTGGGTCAACATCGTGCAACGCTAGTGGTACTTCTAGGTTAAACATAGGGATAACCTTAGTCTCAGCTTGGTCGATTGAGCCATCTAGGATAGCGTCGATGATGCCACGAGTATCTTGGATTGAGATACGTTTGCCAGTGCCATTCCAACCAGTGTTCACAAGGTAAGCTTCAGCGCCAGCTGCTTCCATACGCTTCACAAGTACTTCAGCGTACTGAGTTGGATGAAGAGTTAGGAATGCCGCCCCAAATGCCGCAGAGAACGTTGGTGTTGGTTCAGTAATACCACGCTCTGTACCTGCTAGTTTCGCAGTGAAGCCAGATAGGAAGTGGTACTTCGTTTGCTCTGGAGTCAGTTTAGAAACAGGTGGTAACACACCAAATGCATCAGCAGTCAGGAAGATAACCTTTTGAGCGTGACCGGCTTTTGATACTGGCTTAACGATGTTGTCGATATGGTGAATCGGGTAAGAAACACGAGTGTTCTCGGTTTTTGAGCCGTCATCAAAATCGATAGAACCATCGCCACGAACCGTTACGTTTTCTAGTAGCGCATCGCGACGGATAGCATTGTAGATTTCAGGTTCTGCTTCTTTAGATAGGCGAATGGTCTTGGCGTAACAACCACCTTCGAAGTTGAAGATACCATCGTCATCCCAACCGTGCTCATCATCACCGATTAGCTCACGTTTAGGGTCGGTTGATAGGGTTGTTTTACCGGTACCTGATAGGCCGAAGAAAATCGCTACATCGCCTTCTTCACCGACGTTAGCACTACAGTGCATTGAAGCAATGCCTTGCAGAGGAAGTAGGTAGTTCATCATTGCGAACATGCCTTTCTTCATCTCACCGCCGTACCAAGTACCGCCGATGATTTGAACGCGCTCTGTTAGGTTGAAAGCAACGAAGTTTTCAGAGTTTAAACCCTGCTTTTCCCAGTTAGGGTTAGTTGTTTTAGCACCGTTCATTACCACGAAATCAGGTTCGAACGTTGCTAGCTCTTCGTCTGTTGGACGAATGAACATGTTCTTAACGAAGTGCGCTTGCCATGCTACTTCAGTGATAATACGTACACTTAAGCGCGTATCAGGGTTAGCACCACAGTAACCGTCAATGACAAACAGGCGCTTGCCAGATAGCTGAGTTGTCACAAGCTCTTTAAGCTCATCCCATACTTCAGTTGTAATCGGTTTGTTGTCGTTTTTGCCTTGATCTGACCACCACATGGTATCGCGCGTGGTGTCATCTTTAACAATGTACTTATCTTTTGGTGAGCGGCCAGTAAAGATACCAGTGTCAACCGCAACAGAGCCTAGTTCCGTTACTACGCCTTTTTCGTAGCCTTCCAAACCTGGCAGTGTCTCTTCAACGAATAACTGCTCGTAGCTAGGGTTACGAAGAACTTCAGTAACGCCAGTCAGTCCGTGCTTAGTTAGATCAATTTGTGCAGCCTTAGTATGTTCCATAACGGTCATAGGTGCTCCTTGTAGGATATTTTGTAGGGATTTTGTATTAATTTTTTATTGTTATCTGCTCACCATGCTAGCAACGAGGCTCGGGGGAAACAGGGATATAGCTCAAAAAATATCCATATTAACCATGGGGTTTTAAGCGCCTCATCACATATTGGCCTGACTAGTCTATCCTGTACGCAAACCTTTGCGCTAGAGGAGAGAACATTATTAATTGATTAAAATTAAGAGGTGATTTTATTACGAGATGTTACGGAGTTTGCGATATTTTGATCACAAAAAAGGCCAGCGTAGTGCTGACCTTTTTGGGGTAAATTACGTGTTTTTGGTACGCCGTAAATTAATGAACCGTATTGCTGCCTTTATCTGCTGCTTCTGCATACAGAGCATCAACATCATTCTTGTCGAACGAGTAGTTTGTGCCACAGTAATCGCAGTGTAGAGCAACGCTGCCTTCAGTGCTAAGAATGTCGTAGATCTCTTCTTGAGCGACAGTAATGATAGCGGCACCGCTTCGGTCACGTGAACAACCACAGAAGAATTCAACCGGTTGTGGTGTGAACAGTTGTACTTTCTCTTGGTTGTACAAACGGTAAAGCAGTTCGTTTGCTTCTAGAGTGAATAGCTCTTCATTTTTAACTGTGTCAGTTAGCTGCTCTAGGTGCTCGAAGTCGTCTGGCGTACCAGTGCCGTCTGGCATCACTTGTAGCAACATACCAGCAGCGTGTGCTTTACCTTCATGCTCGCCCGTGCGCAACCATAGACGTGTCTTTAGCTGTTCAGAGTTTGCGAAGTAACCTTCAAGGACTTCAGCTAAAGTGTCACCTTCAAGACCAACGATACCTTGGTAACGCTCACCTTTTTTAGGATCGATAGTGATCACTAGGTGACCTTTACCTATTAGATCGTGCAGGCCAGCGTCGTCGGCAATGTCACCATCAAAGCGAGCAACGCCACGGATCTTCTGATCGTTATCGCCATTGATAACAGCTAGAGATACAGGGCCATCACCTTGCAGTTGCATGGTGATAGAGCCTTCAAACTTTAGAGTCGCTGTTAGTAGCGTCGTTGAAACCAGTAGCTCACCCAACAGCTTTTGTACTGGCGCTGGGTATTCCTTGCTAGAAATAATCTGTTGGTATGCTTCGTCCATCTGTACCAATTCACCACGAACTGATAGGTCTTCAAATAGGTAGCGATTTAAAACATTACTTGTAGACATTGGGTTGGCCATTTGGCTATTCCTTCTAGCTTATTGAGTCTTGAACTTGATGATGTCACGACGTTGCTTTTTATCTGGGCGACGTTCTGGTGCTGGGCTATGAGCGTTCAGTTTACGTTGTGTTGCAAACTCTTCTCTCTTTGCCAAGCTCTCGGTGGTTTCTTCATAGAGGGTTTGAGCTATAGGAGCTCCACCACGATGGGCCGAGATTTTCTCGATTGTCACCGTCTTTTCTTCATTACCTTGGCGCAGGGTAATCACTGCTCCAAGTTCGACAATTTTACTTGGCTTGCTGCGCTGACCATTATAGTGGACTTTGCCACCATCGACCATATTGCGAGCAATAGACCGGGTTTTGTAAAAACGAGCTGCCCACAACCATTTATCGAGTCTGACAGCTTCATTAGTAGTTTTCATATAGGGCTGTGCCTTATTAAGTGAGAAATGAATGCGGTTTAACTGTAATGAACAGTGCGCAACATGCTTTTAATTACATTAAGTAGAAGCTTAAAGTGGAGGCGGTTGGCATTTTTTTCAAGTCATAATACAAAATAGCCATGTAATGCCGCTTTATAGATTTGCTATGATATAGTTCAGGATCTTATGCTTAAATAAGCTTGGTATCGAACGAATGAATAAAAAAGCTGAAAGTTTAATGATTTGCAGCATTTGTCGTCATGAAAAGGGGCAAGGAAAGTGAACTTTTTAGAGCTCAAGAATCGCGCAGGTAATTCTCCTGTGTTGAGCCGCTTATTAGAAAATGGATTTGTACTTCAGCAGAAACTAAGCCTAGCGATGTGTTGTATGTTGATTGCAGCTTCCGCATGGATTTTAGGGCAGCTTGCATGGTTTATTGAACCTGCTGAGCAAGCCGTCGTGCCTTGGAAAGCAACAGCTTCATCGTCTTCTACTCCTCAATCGACCCTTGATATCTCTTCTTTGCAGCGGAGCAACCTTTTTGGTGCCTATAACCCAACCACGCCTGTTGTGGTTGAGCAGCAAGTTATCCAAGATGCACCAAAGACACGATTAAATCTAGTTTTGGTAGGTGCAGTCGCCAGTTCTAATTCAAAGCGGAGCTTAGCGGTGATCGCCAATCGCGGTACGCAGGCAACATACGGAATTAATGAAGAGATAGAAGGCACTAGAGCTAAGCTTAAAGCCGTATTAGTCGATCGTGTGATTATTGATAACTCAGGTCGAGACGAAACCTTGATGCTTGAAGGTATTGAGTACAAGCGTTTAGCTGTCTCAGCCCCTGCGCCACCTCGCGCTTCTTCTTCGGTTCGTGGTAATAACCCTGCTTCAGCAGAGCAAAAGCTAGATGAAATTAAAGCGAAGATAATGAAAGATCCGCAACAAATCTTCCAATATGTTCGACTGTCCCAGGTCAAGCGCGACGATAAAGTGATTGGTTATCGAGTGAGTCCAGGCAAAGATTCAGAACTTTTTAACTCAGTAGGGCTCCAAAACGGAGATATCGCGACTCAGTTAAATGGGCAAGACCTGACAGACCCCGCTGCTATGGGCAACATATTCCGTTCTATCTCAGAGCTGACAGAGCTAAATCTCGTCGTCGAGAGAGATGGTCAACAACATGAAGTGTTTATTGAATTTTAAAACTTTGCGTCTAACGAAGGACGAAAGTGTAGGAGAAGTACGTGAAGCATTGGTTTAAGAAAAGTGCATGGTTATTGGCAGGAAGCTTAATCTGCACACCCGCCGCCATCGCGAGTGATTTTAGTGCCAGCTTTAAAGGCACTGATATTCAAGAGTTTATTAATATTGTTGGTCGTAATCTAGAGAAGACGATCATCGTCGACCCTTCGGTGCGCGGAAAAATCGATGTACGCAGCTACGACGTACTCAATGAAGAGCAATATTACAGCTTCTTCTTAAACGTATTAGAAGTGTACGGCTATGCAGTCGTTGAAATGGACTCGGGTGTTCTTAAGATCATCAAAGCGAAAGATTCTAAAACCTCGGCAATCCCAGTTGTTGGCGACCGTGATTCGATCACAGGCGACAGCGTTGTGACACGTGTTGTGACGGTTCGTAATGTCTCGGTTCGTGAGCTATCTCCTCTGCTTCGTCAACTGAATGACAACGCGGGCGCGGGCAACGTGGTGCACTACGATCCTGCAAATATCATCTTGATTACCGGCCGTGCGGCGGTTGTAAAACGTTTAGCAGAGATCATCAAGCGTGTAGACCAAGCGGGTGATAAAGAGATTGAGGTCGTTGAACTAAAGAATGCTTCCGCCGCGGAGATGGTGCGTATAGTCGATGCACTAAGTAAAACCACAGATGCTAAAAACACCCCTGCCTTCCTGCAGCCTAAATTAGTTGCCGATGAGCGTACCAATGCAATTCTTATCTCAGGCGACCCTAAAGTACGCAGTCGTTTAAGAAAGTTGATTGAACAGCTTGATGTTGAAATGGCGACTAAGGGTAACAACCAAGTTATCTACCTTAAATACGCAAAAGCGGAAGACTTAGTCGATGTGCTGAAAGGCGTGTCTGACAACCTGCAATCAGAGAAACAAACATCAACCAAAGGCAGTTCATCGCAGCGCAACCAAGTGATGATTTCGGCTCACAGCGATACTAACTCGTTGGTGATTACCGCACAGCCAGACATCATGAACGCGCTGCAAGACGTGATCGCTCAACTCGATATCCGTCGTGCTCAAGTGTTGATTGAAGCCTTAATTGTTGAAATGGCAGAAGGTGACGGCGTTAACCTGGGTGTGCAGTGGGGCAACCTAGAAACGGGTGCCATGATTCAGTACAGCAATACCGGTGCATCGATTGGCGGTGTGATGGTGGGTCTAGAAGAAGCAAAAGACTCGACAACAACTAAAGCGGTTTACGATAAGGATAATAATTTCCTACGTAATGAAACCACGACAGAAAAGGGTGACTATTCAACGTTAGCATCTGCTCTTTCTGGCGTTAATGGTGCTGCAATGAGTGTGGTTATGGGCGACTGGACAGCGTTGATCAGTGCGGTAGCAACCGATTCAAACTCAAACATTCTGTCTTCTCCAAGTATCACGGTGATGGATAACGGCGAAGCGTCGTTTATCGTTGGTGAAGAGGTGCCTGTTCTAACGGGTTCGACCGCCGGTTCAAGTAACGATAACCCATTCCAAACGGTTGAACGTAAAGAAGTGGGTATTAAGCTAAAAGTCGTACCGCAAATCAATGAAGGTGACTCGGTTCAACTGCAAATAGAACAAGAAGTGTCGAACGTATTAGGGGCAAACGGGGCCGTAGATGTTCGTTTTGCTAAGCGTCAGCTAAATACGTCAGTGATTGTTCAAGATGGTCAAATGCTGGTGTTGGGTGGCTTGATTGACGAGCGCGCACTGGAGAGTGAGTCTAAGGTCCCATTCTTGGGGGATATTCCTGTTCTTGGACATCTGTTCAAATCAACCAGTACTCAGGTTGAGAAAAAGAACCTAATGGTATTCATCAAGCCAACCATTATTCGTGATGGCATGACGGCAGATGGTATCACACAACGCAAATACAACTTTATCCGTGCTGAGCAACTGTATAAGGCAGAGCAAGGCTTGAAACTGATGGATAACGATAATATTCCAGTACTTCCTAAGTTTGGCGATAGCATGAATCATCCTGCTGAAATCCAAGCCTTCATCGATCAAATGGAAGCAGAATAATGGCTGAATTGGTAGGGGCGGCACGTACTTATCAGCGCTTGCCGTTTAGCTTTGCGAATCGCTACAAGATGGTGTTGGAATATCAGCACCCGGAGCGCGCGCCAGTACTTTATTATGTTGAACCTCTGAAATCGGCGGCGATCATTGAAGTGAGCCGTGTTGTGAAAAATGGCTTCACGCCACAAGCGATCAGCGCAGACGAATTTGATAAAAAACTGACGGACGCGTATCAGCGTGACTCGTCGGAAGCTCGACAGTTAATGGAAGATATTGGTGCCGACAATGACGACTTTTTCTCGTTAGCGGAAGAGTTGCCACAAGACGAAGACTTGCTTGAATCAGAAGACGACGCACCGATCATCAAGTTAATTAATGCGATGTTGGGTGAGGCGATTAAAGAAGGCGCTTCGGATATTCATATCGAAACCTTCGAAAAGTCACTGTCGATCCGTTTCCGTATTGATGGTGTGCTGCGTGATGTGTTAGCACCAAGCCGTAAGTTGGCTCCGCTGTTGGTTTCGCGTGTCAAGGTTATGGCTAAGCTGGATATCGCGGAAAAACGCGTGCCACAAGACGGTCGTATTTCTCTACGTATCGGTGGCCGAGCGGTTGATGTGCGTGTGTCTACCATGCCTTCTTCACACGGTGAACGTGTAGTAATGCGTCTGTTGGACAAAAACGCCACTCGCCTAGATCTACACAGTTTGGGTATGACGGCAGAGAACCACGAGAACTTTCGTAAACTTATTCAGCGTCCACACGGTATTATCTTGGTTACCGGTCCTACGGGTTCGGGTAAATCAACGACCTTGTACGCTGGCCTGCAAGAACTCAACAGTAACGAACGCAACATCCTTACCGTTGAAGACCCAATCGAATTTGATATTGATGGTATTGGTCAAACACAGGTAAACCCTAAGGTTGATATGACTTTTGCGCGCGGCTTACGTGCGATTCTTCGTCAAGATCCCGATGTGGTAATGATTGGTGAGATCCGTGATTTAGAGACTGCTGAGATCGCTGTTCAAGCCTCTTTGACGGGTCACTTAGTCATGTCGACTCTTCACACCAATACGGCAATCGGTGCGATCACGCGTCTGCGTGATATGGGCATTGAACCTTTCTTGATCTCTTCTTCTCTGCTGGGTGTTTTGGCTCAGCGCTTGGTTCGTACTCTGTGTAACGACTGTAAAGAACCTTACGAAGCAGATAAAGAACAGAAAAAGCTGTTTGGTATGAAGAAGAAAGAGAGCCTCACACTTTACCATGCAAAAGGTTGTGAAGAGTGTGGCCATAAAGGTTATCGAGGTCGTACCGGTATTCATGAGCTACTGATGATTGACGATTCGGTACAAGAGCTGATTCACAGTGAAGCTGGAGAACAGGCAATTGAGAAAGCGATTCGTGGCACAACCCCAAGTATTCGAGATGATGGCTTGAGCAAAGTTCTGAAAGGGGTAACGTCCTTAGAAGAAGTGATGCGAGTGACTAAGGAAGTCTAGTATGGCGGCATTTGAATACAAAGCGCTGGATGCCAAAGGTAAGAGCAAAAAGGGTTCGATTGAAGCGGATAATGCTCGTCAGGCTCGCCAACGTTTAAAAGAACAAGGTTTAATGCCGGTTGAGATGACCGAAGCTAAGGCGAAAAATGCGAAAGGTACTCAGCCTTCGACCAGCTTTAAGCGTGGTATCAGTACGCCAGATCTTGCGTTGATTACTCGTCAAATATCCACGCTCGTTCAATCAGGCATGCCGCTAGAAGAGTGCTTGAAAGCGGTCGCTGAGCAGTCTGAAAAGCCACGTATTCGAACTATGTTATTGGCAGTCCGATCTAAAGTGACAGAAGGTTACTCGCTAGCGGATAGCTTGTCTGATTATCCACACATCTTCGATGAACTGTTTAGGGCCATGGTTGCGGCGGGTGAGAAGTCTGGTCACTTAGATGCGGTATTGGAGCGACTGGCCGATTACGCAGAAAATCGTCAGAAGATGCGCTCTAAGCTGCTACAAGCGATGATCTACCCTGTGGTGCTGGTGGTGTTTGCGGTGACGATTGTTTCGTTCCTGTTGGCAACCGTGGTACCTAAGATCGTCGAGCCTATTATCCAAATGGGCCAAGAGCTTCCTCAGTCGACACAATTTTTATTGGCATCGAGTGAATTTATCCAGAATTGGGGCATCCAATTACTGTTGTTGATCATTGGTGTGATTGTGTTGATTAAGACCGCGCTCAAAAAGCCGGGTGTTCGCATGAGCTGGGATCGCAAACTATTGAGTATTCCGCTGATCGGCAAGATTGCGAAAGGGATCAATACCTCTCGTTTTGCACGAACACTCTCAATTTGTACCTCGAGTGCGATTCCAATCCTTGAAGGGATGAAGGTCGCGGTTGATGTGATGTCGAATCAACATGTGAAACAACAAGTATTACAGGCTTCAGACAGTGTTAGAGAAGGCGCAAGCCTACGTAAAGCGTTGGATCAAACCAAACTCTTTCCACCGATGATGCTGCATATGATTGCCAGTGGTGAGCAGAGTGGTCAGTTGGAACAGATGCTGACAAGAGCGGCAGACAACCAAGACCAAAGCTTTGAGTCGACGGTCAATATCGCGTTAGGCATTTTCACCCCAGCGCTTATCGCGTTGATGGCCGGTTTGGTGCTGTTTATCGTGATGGCGACACTGATGCCGATGCTTGAAATGAACAATTTAATGAGTGGATAACGTACTGCTCATCAGACGTTAGTTTTTGGATTATCGAGAAGAAGGGCATTATTACCTTCAACTCGCTATCTGTAATTTGGAGAAAATAATGAAAAATAAAATGAAAAAACAGTCAGGCTTTACTCTATTGGAAGTGATGGTTGTTGTGGTTATTCTTGGTGTTTTAGCTAGCTTTGTTGTTCCTAACCTTTTGGGTAACAAAGAGAAGGCGGATCAACAGAAAGCCATCACGGATATCGTGGCGCTAGAGAACGCGCTAGATATGTACAAACTGGATAACAGTGTTTACCCAACAACGGATCAAGGCCTTGATGGATTGGTTTCTAAGCCAAACAGTCCAGAGCCTCGTAACTACCGTGACGGTGGCTACATTAAGCGTCTGCCTAACGACCCATGGGGCAATGAGTATCAATACCTAAGCCCAGGTGATAACGGTACTATCGATATCTTTACGCTTGGTGCTGACGGCCAAGAAGGCGGTGAAGGTATCGCTGCGGATATCGGTAACTGGAACATGCAAGATTTCCAATAAGCTTCGGTTTATTGTCGCTTGATAAGTTCCTGTTGGTGAACAGTTCGTGTTAGTTGATACGTTATTGATGGTAGGACGTAAACAGATGGAGTCTACAAGGTGAAAACTCAGCAAACACAGCCAGGTTTCACCTTGATTGAGATTCTTTTGGTGTTGGTATTACTGTCAGTAACGGCGGTCGCGGTGATCGCGACTATTCCGACCAATAGCAAAGATGTCGCAAAAAAATACGCTCAAAGCTTCTATCAACGAGTTCAATTACTCAATGAAGAGGCTATTTTGAGTGGCTTGGATTTTGGCGTTCGTGTCGATGAAAAGAAATCGACTTACGTTCTGATGGCTCTTAAGTCAGAAGGTTGGCAAGAAGTCGAATTTGAAAAAATCCCCTCTTCAACTGAATTACCGGAAGAACTCGCGTTGTCACTGACTTTAGGTGGTGGCGCATGGGAAGACGATGATCGTTTGTTCAATCCCGGAAGCTTGTTTGATGAAGATATGTTTGCGGATCTTGAAGAGGAAAAAAAGCCCAAGCCACCTCAGATATACATCTTGTCGAGTGCTGAAATGACGCCATTTGTATTATCGTTTTATCCAAATACCGGAGACACCATACAAGATGGTTGGCGTATTCGGGTGTTGGATAATGGTGTGATTCGACTGCTAGAGCCGGGAGAAGAAGATGAAGAGGAATAACCGTTCTCGTTCTCGTGGTATGCCTCTTGGTTCTCGAGGAATGACTCTTAGTTCTCGAGGAATGACTCTGCTTGAAGTATTAGTTGCGCTCGCTATCTTCGCTACGGCGGCGATCAGTGTGATTCGTGCTGTCACCCAACACATTAATACCCTCAGTTATTTAGAAGAAAAAACCTTCGCGGCGATGGTTGTTGATAACCAGATGGCCTTAGTCATGCTGCATCCTGAGAAGCTTAAAAAAGCGCAGGGCACGCAAGAGTTAGCGGGAAGAGAGTGGTTCTGGAAGGTGACTCCCATCGATACCAGCGATAATTTATTAAAGGCGTTTGATGTGAGTGCAGCAACCAGTAAGAAAGCTTCTCCAGTGGTCACGGTGCGCAGTTATGTGGTCAATTAAAAGCGTGTCGTTAGCTAAGAGCAAGTCGCCAAGCGAGAGCATGTCCGCCAATAAGCGAGAGCCTCGTAAACAAGGTCTATCTTCAAAAGGGAGAGGCTTTACTTTAATCGAAGTTTTGGTCTCGATTGCCATCTTTTCCACGTTAAGCATGGCGGCTTATCAGGTGGTAAATCAGGTCCAACGAAGCAACGAACTCTCTATTGAGCGCAGTGCTCGTTTAAATCAACTGCAACGCAGTTTAGTCATTTTAGATAATGATTTTCGCCAGATGGCGGTACGACAATTTCGTACCAATGGTGAAGAAGCATCATCTAAGCTGATCCTAATGAAAGAGTATTTACTGGATTCCGACAGTGTTGGCATCATGTTTACTCGCCTTGGTTGGCACAACCCACAGCAGCAGTTCCCTCGCGGAGAAGTCACCAAAGTAGGCTACCGCATAAAAGAGGAAACGCTTGAGCGTGTATGGTGGCGTTACCCCGATACACCTGCCGGCCAACAAGGTGTGATTACTCCTCTGCTTGATGATGTTGAGAACCTGGAGTTCGAGTTTTATGACGGAAGCCGCTGGGGCAAAGAGTGGCAAACCGATAAATCACTGCCTAAAGCGGTGAGACTTAAGCTGACACTGAAAGATTACGGTGAGATAGAACGTGTTTATCTCACACCAAGTGGCGCCTTAGATCAGGTCGATGATTCTTCAAACAGTGACTCTTCAGGCAGTAATGAGGGGAATAATGATTCATCAAACTAATAAGCCTGCACTGACAAGGTCTGCTGTGGGGCGTAAACAGCGTGGTGTCGCGCTGATCATTATTCTGATGCTTTTGGCGATCATGGCAACCATAGCTGGCAGTATGTCGGAGCGTCTGTTTACGCAATTCAAGCGCGTTGGCAATCAACTGAATTACCAACAGGCTTACTGGTATAGCATTGGTGTAGAAGCGCTTGTCCAAGACGGTATTAGGCAAAGTTATAAAGATAGTGATACGGTTAACTTAAGCCAGCCATGGGCGTTAGAAGAGCAGGTATACCCATTGGATTATGGCCAAGTTAAAGGGCGTATCGTTGATGCGCAGGCTTGTTTCAATCTTAATGCGCTCGCTGGGATTACGACGACATCAAGTAACCAAACCCCTTATTTAGTGAAGGTTTGGCAAACCTTACTGGAAAACCAAGATGTGGAGCCTTATCAGGCTGAGGTTATCGCAAATTCAAGTTGGGAATTTCTGGACTCTGATACTCGAGCCACCTCTTCTACGGGTGTAGAAGACAGCACTTATGAGGCGATGAAGCCAGCTTATTTGGCGGCGAATGGCTTAATAGCGGATGAATCGGAGCTGCGAGCCGTTTATCAGGTCTCTGGTGAGGCAATGGAAAAGGTACATCCATTTATTTGTGCTTTGCCCACTGATGATTTCCGATTAAACGTGAATACCATCTCGGAAAAGCAGGCATCTTTACTGGAAGCAATGTTTGCACCCGGTCTAAGTGAATCGGACGCCAAACAGCTGATAGACAAGCGCCCATTTGATGGCTGGGATTCGGTGGATGCGTTTATGGCTGAGCCTGCTATTGTTGGTGTGAGTGCTGAAATCAGCAAACAAGCGAAAGCATATTTAACTGTAGATAGCGCCTATTTTGAGCTAGATGCAGAGGTATTAGTTGAGCAGTCTCGTGTACGTATACGAACGCTTTTCTATAGTAGTAATAGAGAAACAGTGACGGTAGTACGCCGTCGTTTTGGAGGAATCCGTGAGCGAGTTTCTGACCGTTCGACTGAGTAGCGAGCCACAAAGCCCAGTGCAGTGGTTGGTTTGGTCGACAAGCCAACAAGAAGTGATAGCAAGTGGTGAGCTGTCTAGCTGGGATCAGCTTGATGAGTTAACGCCTTACGCTGAAAAGCGTAGCTGTATCGCTTTATTGCCGGGAAATGAGTGCTTAATTAAGCGTGTTGAAATTCCGAAAGGTGCTGCTCGCCAGTTCGACTCTATGCTGCCATTTTTGTTAGAAGACGAAGTGGCACAAGATATCGAAGACTTACATCTAACCATTTTAGATAAAGACGCAACGCACGCTACTGTGTGTGGTGTAGATCGCGAATGGTTAAAACAAGCTTTAGACCAGTTTCGCAAAGCCAATATTATTTTCCGTAAGGTGCTACCAGATACACTAGCCGTGCCTGTTGAAGATCAAGGCATCAGTGCATTGCAAATCGACCAGCATTGGCTATTACGTCAAGGTCACTCTCAACGTCAAGGTAACTATCAAGCCGTATCGATCAGCGAAGCATGGTTACCGATGTTTTTGCAAAGTGATTGGGTTGTGGCTGACGACGAAGAGCAACCTACGACTATCTTCAGCTATACCGCAATGCCGAGCGACGATGTACAACAGCAAAGCGGTATGGAATGGCAAGCAAAGCCTGCGGAATTAGTGATGTCTTTGCTGAGTCAACAAGCGATCACAAGCGGCGTAAATTTACTGACGGGCACCTTTAAAACCAAATCTTCTTTCAGTAAATATTGGCGTGTATGGCAGAAGGTGGCGATTGCTGCTTGCTTGCTGGTGGCCGTGATTGTGACTCAACAAGTGTTGAAGGTGCAGCAATACGAAGCACAGGCACAAGCCTATCGCATGGAGAGTGAGCGTATCTTTAGAGCCGTTCTGCCAGGCAAACAACGAATTCCGACAGTAAGCTACCTTAAGCGTCAGATGAATGACGAAGCTAAGAAATACGGTGGCTCAGGCGATGGTGACTCCTTACTTGGTTGGTTAGCATTGCTGCCAGAAACGTTAGGACAAGTGAAATCGATCGAAGTCGAAAGCATTCGCTATGATGGCAATCGTTCTGAAGTTCGATTACAAGCTAAAAGCGCTGATTTTCAACATTTTGAAACGGCGAAAGTGAAACTTGAAGAGAAGTTTTCCGTTGAACAAGGGCCATTGAACCGTAATGGCGATGCCGTATTTGGCAGTTTTACCCTTAAGCCCCGTCAGTAACTGCGCAAGGAGATCTGTGATGAGAAATATAATTGAACCACTCCAAGCGTGGTGGACTTCAATAAGTCAAAGAGAGCAACGATTAGTCGTTGGTTGCTCAATTTTATTGGTAGTAGGTATCATTTATTGGGGGCTAATACAGCCCCTCAGTCAGCGAGCTGAACTGGCACAGAGTCGCATTCAAAGTGAAAAGCAACTACTGGCTTGGGTTACCAATAAAGCCAATGAGGTGGTTGAACTAAGAGGCAATGGTGGCATTAGTGCTAGTCAGCCTCTGAATCAATCCGTGCCTGCATCTATGCGTCGTTTCAAGATTGAATTGATACGAGTGCAACCACGTGGCGAGATGCTGCAAGTGTGGATTAAACCTTTGCCATTTAATCAATTTGTTGATTGGCTGACATACCTGAAAGAAAAGCAGGGTGTTGAGGTTGAGTTTATGGATATTGATCGCTCTGATAGCCTTGGGGTTATTGACGTCAACCGACTACAGTTTAAATGAGGTTAATGTGAAACGCGGTTTATCTTTTAAGTATGGTTTGTTATTTAGCAGCATCTTTATCGTTTTTTTCTCGGTAAGTTTGTTGCTGAACTTGCCGGCTTCTTTTGTTCTTAAACATGCGCCCGTTGTACGTGGTTTAAGCATTGAAGGTGTTGAGGGTACGGTTTGGCAAGGTCGCGCTAACAATATTGCGTGGCAGCGTGTCAATTACGGCTCAGTGCAGTGGGACTTCCAGTTCTCTAAGCTATTCCAAGCCAAAGCAGAACTTGCGGTTCGCTTTGGACGTAACAGCGACATGAACTTATCTGGTAAAGGGCTTGTCGGGTATAGCATGAGCGGTGCTTACGCGGAAAACTTAGTGGCATCAATGCCTGCTAGTAACGTGATGAAGTATGCGCCTACTATCCCAGTGCCAGTGTCTATTGCAGGACAAGTTGAACTGACTATCAAACATGCGGTTCATGCTCAACCTTGGTGTCAATCTGGCGAAGGTACCGTGGCTTGGTCGGGCGCTGCGGTTGATTCTCCGGTTGGCTCGTTAGATTTTGGCCCTGTGATTGCTGACATCAGTTGTGAAAACAGCACTGTTTCAGCGAAAGGTAATCAGAAGAGTGCTCAAGTTGATAGTGAGTTTTCTGCGAGCGTAACGCCAAATCAAAGCTACACCTCGGCCGCATGGTTTAAGCCGGGCGCTGAATTCCCACCTGCGATGCAGAGTCAGCTTAAGTGGTTGGGCAACCCTGACAGCCAAGGTAAGTACCAGTTTACCTACCAAGGTCGTTTTTAATCCGGTATCTACTTCTGAACTAGCATCCGTTGGTTATCAAATAACGAGATATAAAAAATGGGCACCTCAATGAGGTGCCCATTTTGTTTGAATGCCTAACTGCTTAACTGCTTAACTGCTTAACCGCGACCAAAGCCGTCGAGTTTAGTCTTTGCCTTGTAAGATTTCTGCCCACGGTAAGTCAGCATCACCAAGCACAATGAAGTTCGGGTTCTCAAGCGTCTCTCTTTCATTGTACGAAAGCGGCTCTAACTGGGTACTTAAGATTCGTCCGCCAGCTTCTTCAACAATGCACTGGGTTGCTGCGGTATCCCACTCTCCGGTTGGTCCAATACGTAGATAACAGTCCACAGCACCTTCTGCGACTAAACATGCCTTAAGCGCAGCAGAGCCAAGAGGAACTAAGTCGTAGTTCCAAGCAGAGCTCATACGGTTAGTTATTCGATTGATGTCTTGGCGACGGCTGATTGCCATCGCGATCGATTGGTTTGGTAGCTCGTGACGATGCGTTTTGATTTTAACGCTGTCATTAAGATCTGGGATCTTCCAAGCGCCTTTGCCACTGTAAGCGTAATAGCTCACACCTGAAACCGGTGCGTACACGACGCCCATTACCGGCTTGTTGTGTTCGATTAGGGCAATAATTGTCGCGAAATCGCCACTTCTTGCAATGAACTCCTGCGTACCATCCAGCGGATCAACCAACCAGTAGCGATCCCATTGAGAACGTTGCTCTAGGCTGATATCAGCGGCTTCTTCCGATAACACCGGAATATCAGGTGTCAGTTCGCTAAGTTTTTTCGAGATCAGTTTATGAGCGGCGAGATCAGCACTAGTGACGGGCGTATCATCACTCTTGGTAAACTCTTCGTAATCTTTTTTCTCGTAGATCTCTAAGATCAGTTGCCCAGAAGAGCGAGCAATCTCAATGACAGAGGGCAGCAGGTGAGACAAATCTTTTGTTATTGGCATAAATATTCTCTTACTCTTCGAGTGATTCTGACTGTTTTAATTATTGTTTAATACGCGAAGGGCTAATAGTAGGGCGGTAATACTGCGAGCCTCACAGAAGTCGAGATGCGTTAACAGTTCTTCGGCTTGAGCAAGTGGCCAGCGCACAATGTCTAGTGGCTCTGGTTCATCACCTTCTAGTTTCTCTGTGTAGAGCTCTTCTGCGATAAACAGCGTCATCTTGCTAGAGAAATAAGAGGGTGCAAGGATCACTTCTTTTAGAGGAGTAAGCTTGTTGGCACCAAAGCCAATCTCTTCTTTTAGTTCACGAACGGCGGCTTCATTTGGTTGTTCGCCTGGATCAATTAGACCTTTTGGGAAGCCGAGTTCATAGCGCTCTGTACCCGCAGCGTATTCACGTACTAACAGAATATCGCCTTGTTCAGTAATGGGAACCATCATGACTGCGTTTCGGCCGCTGGGCTTCATACGTTCGTAAGTGCGCTCTTCACCGTTTGAAAAGCGTAAATCGAGAGACTCGATAGAGAACAGTTTTGATTGAGCGACAGTTTGCTGAGCCAAAATTTCTGGTTTGGTCCTTTTTGTCATTGCGCTCACTCCTTAACTCATTGGAATTCTTTCTTATAAAGTCATTCTAATATAGGGGAAATGACGGTGAGTTCCTAGATCCTAGCTTTCATATCCTAGAATTATTGGAGCAGGAACCGATTGCGATCACTTGAATACCTTACTGCAAATGGTAACGCCTCACTATTGTTGGCATTGAACGGGAAATATACGGTTGAGGAGTGCTTCTGCTGTTTTAAACACAAAAAAAGGTTGATGCTTGCGCATCAACCTTTTGATTGAATCTTTAACTACCTACTGGCTAAGACTGTATGAGTACTTAGCCGTAGGAGCACTTAGTTGTAAAGTGCCTAGTAGTAAAAATGATTAGTAGTAAGAGTGCTCACCGCGATCGTGTTCAGTTGCATCACGAACGGCTGTCAATTCACCTTCGAATTGTTGAAGAAGTTCTTTCTCGATGCCTTCTTTTAGCGTTACATCAACCATAGAACAACCGTTACAACCACCGCCGAATGCAACGATAGCAGCACCTTCTTCAGTGATCTCTACTAGGCTAACGTGACCGCCGTGGCCAGCAAGCTGTGGGTTCACTTGGGTTTGGATTGCATACTCAACACGCTCTATCAGAGTTGCGTCGTCTGATACTTTACGCATTTTAGCGTTTGGTGCTTTAAGCGTTAGTTGAGATCCCATTTTGTCAGTCACGAAGTCAATCTCAGCTTCGTCTAGGAATGGCAGGCTTAACTCATCTACGTATGCCGAGAAAGCGTCGAAAGAAAGCTTAGTGTCAGACGCTTCGATAGCATCTGTTGGGCAGTAAGAAACACCACACTCAGCGTTTTGTGTGCCTGGGTTTACCACGAACACACGAATGTTTGTACCTTCAGGCTGCTGTGACAGCAGATTGGCAAAGTGAGTTTGAGCTGTTTCTGTAATAGTAATATTTGACACGACGAATACCTGAGTAGATTTGTAGGTTATTAGCGCCATTCTACTCCTGTCAGACTTGTAATTCAGCCCTTTTTTGTTGGATTGCTGTACAAGTAGCGATTCACAGCTTCTATCCAGAGGGCTCAGGAGTGCGGCAGATGCAGTAAATATCAATCCTTTTCACACCTACTTCAAGTAGTAATTGGCATAATTGATACACAGTACTGCCGGTGGTTACAACATCATCAATTATCGCGACGTGAGAGGGGATATTTCCATGAAAGTCTTGTTTTCTAAGCGTAAAAGCACTCTTTAGATTGTGTAATCGCGCGGATTTAGTTAGCCCTTGCTGAGAAGCTGTTGAGCGAATTCGACGGAACAGCACCTCATCTTTAACGCCAAGTTCTTGAGCTGTGTAATTAGCGAGCAGCTGACTTTGATTAAAGCCACGATGAATATATCGACGCCAATGCAGAGGGACACTGGTGATCATCGAAGCAGGATGTTCGATACGTGAAGCTAATAGCTTTGACAGATCGCGTGCAAACCAAAACTTATCGGCGTACTTCATTTGCTGAATGTAACGTGCTGTTGGAAAGGTGTAGTCCCCAACACAATAGAGACGATGCCAAGGTGGAGGCTGTGATAAACATTGCCCGCACTGCTCTACTGTGAGCAGCGTTTTTAAACCACATCGTTGGCAGCGAGGAACTGGATCAAAGAGTTTGAGACAAGAATTACACCATCTAGGGTGAGTATCGCTGTGCGACTTATCTAGCTTACACAGGTCGCATTGAGGTGTGACCAGACGTGGTGTGTGTTTTTGTAGCCAATCGGATAACATAGCTCGTGATGCTTTTGGGTTATGGTGTTCCTTTTACTCACAATACTGAAAAGCGCGGATTATCGCTGATGGAAAAAGTAGGGAATATCGAGAATGAGTGACACGTTATATTGGCATGTTTCTGGGCAAGGGCCTGATTTAGTGTTGGTTCACGGCTGGGGAATGAACGGTGCGGTATGGCAACAAACCGTTGATGCGTTAGAAGCTGATTTTCGAGTGCATGTTGTTGACCTTCCTGGGTATGGACACAGTTCTCATTGCCACGCTCAAGATCTTGAAGAGATAGCTCAGCAATTGTTGGCCGAAGCTCCAAAGCAGGCTATTTGGGTCGGTTGGTCACTGGGTGGCTTGGTCGCAACACACATGGCTTTGCATCACTCAGATTACGTAAGCAAATTGGTGACTGTTGCCAGTTCTCCTAAATTCGCCGCTGCAAAAGAACCCGTGTTATGGCGAGGTATTCAGCCAAACGTATTAAGCGCATTTACCGAACAGCTGGTTGAAGATTTCCAAACCACTATCGAACGCTTTATGGCACTGCAAGCCATGGGCAGCCCTTCTGCAAGGCAAGATGTAAAACAACTCAAGCAAGCGGTACTGTCTCGTCCGCTTCCGAATCCTGATTCTTTATTGGCCGGCTTAAAGATGCTGTCTGATGTTGACTTGCGTGAACAACTGCCGGAGATTTCAGTGCCTATGCTGCGTTTATACGGGCGACTGGATGGATTGGTGCCAATCAAGGTAGCAAAAGATCTGGGTAGAGCGCTGCCTCATACCGAGCAATATATATTCACGCAGTCTTCACATGCGCCGTTTATGACAGAAGCCGATGCCTTTTGCAGTGAACTAGTTAGCTTCGCGCAAAAATAATCACTAAATTTATTGCCTGATTGGTCGATATATAACCTAATACCAATCACAGTAAGTAAGTGTTCAAAAACAGCGTAGGAAAAAGGCTTGAGAACAAGGCTGCTTTTTTTTTGACAAGTAGTTTTGATAAGTAGTTATTCTACAATCAAAAGTTCTAACGCCGTTATCGAGCATTTTAACAAGCTAGGATGAGCAGTTATTTACTACGATTGGTATAACACCAAGGCATTGCATGATACTCAGACCTAACTCTCTCATGAGTTGATTGCGGTAAGTTGGGCTATGCCTGTTGTGCTGACTCAGTACGACAGCGTTATGGCAACAGTGATGGGCGATTCTTGAGGAGAGTTCGCGATGATTGTGTCACCTGCAACTGCAGTAAGTGTGCCACTAATCGCCCCGTCCGTTAATGTGCAAACAGAGCAAGTTGCGCGTGATAATAGAGTCCGAGAACCTGTTGCTCCCGCAGTAGCATTGGCGAGAACCAATGCAGAGCGTAAGGTAAAATCAGACGATAAACGAAGGCAGCAGTCGGCTTGGGATCCTTCAGACCATCCAGGTTATGAAATGGAGAACGAGTCAGAGGCCAATTCGGTTAGCCATGAAAAGCCACAAGATCCTTTTGACAGGCTGTTCAGCTTATTGGCTCTGAGAACATACAGTGCTGATCAAGGAAAGGGCTATACCATGCGTTTCCGCCTGCCAAAGCATGTTTTAGATGCGGCGATTCAGGAGGGACAGATGGAGAAACGACGTAAGGTCATAAAATATCATTATGGTCATGCTGTTGCGCCTCATGCTCCGTCAGAGATGTTAGTCGTATTATAGTTATACTCTTCATACTTGAAGCTGCAGCGTTGTTAACTGCGTAAGTTCACCCTAATCACATAGAACCTCTATGCTCATAGGGATGAACTTCATTCCTTTGTAGGGAAAAGGTTGCCTAGCTGCAACTCCAATTATTTTGAGTATAAGCACGAAGAATACAACCAAGCTTCGATGTCTCTTTTGAACACATAATAAAAAAACCTGCATACCCTAAGGGATGCAGGTTTTCTGTTTTAAGCACATCCGTTTTGCAGACGAGCTAACGGATTACTTTTTCGCTTTAGCGAAGGCAGCTGCGAAAGCACCGCCCATCGCAGCGTTTTGTTGCGGCTCCTCACGACGGCGTTGTCCACCTTGTGAGTTTTGGTTCGGGCGGTTTTGTGTGCGAGGTGCACTTGAACGTTGTGCGCGGTTATCTTGTCCAGGCTCATCTTTCATGCGCATGCTTAGTGCAATACGTTTACGCTGAACATCCACTTCCATCACCTTCACTTTCACGATATCACCCGCTTTCACCACTTCTCGTGGGTCAGAGACAAAGCGATCGGTCAGTGCTGAAATGTGTACCAAGCCGTCTTGGTGAACACCAATATCTACGAACGCACCGAAGTTAGCCACGTTTGAAACCACGCCTTCTAAGAGCATACCGGGTTCTAAGTCAGACATGCTATTTACGCCATCGGCGAACGTTGCCGTCTTGAACTCAGGACGAGGATCTCGCCCCGGTTTATCCAGCTCTTTGATGATGTCGGTTACTGTCGGTACACCAAAATTCTCATTAGTGTAATCAACCGCATGTAAGCCACGTAAGAAATCTGTGTTACCTACCAGAGATTTGATGTCTTTGTGGTTTTTCTCGGCGATGGTTTTCACCAATGGGTAAGCTTCTGGGTGAACCGATGATGCGTCTAGCGGGTTCTTACCATCCATGATACGTAGGAAGCCAGCACACTGTTCAAAGGCTTTTGGTCCTAAACGAGCGACTTTTTTCAAGGTAGTACGCGCTTCGAAACGACCATTCTCATCACGGAAGTCGACGATGTTTTGAGCGATGGTGCTAGAAAGACCAGCGACACGAGTCAGAAGCGCGGCAGAAGCGGTATTCACATCAACACCAACGGCGTTTACACAGTCTTCGACAATCGCGTCTAGGCGCTTAGCAAGCATGGTTTGGCTCACATCGTGTTGGTATTGGCCCACACCGATCGATTTAGGGTCAATCTTCACAAGCTCTGCCAGTGGATCTTGTAGACGACGCGCAATAGACACCGCACCACGAATCGAGACATCCATATTCGGGAACTCTTTTGCCGCTAGCTCAGAAGCAGAATAAACCGATGCGCCCGCTTCGCTAACAATGATTTTCTGCGCTGTTAGGTTGCCACGCTTAATCACATCAGCCACAAAGCTGTCTGTTTCGCGTGAAGCGGTACCATTACCAATCGCAATCAAATCAACATTGTATTGGCGAACCATCTGCTCAACCACGTGTGCAGATTTGTCGTATTGCTTCTGTGGTGGGTGAGGGTAAATGGTCTCTGTTGCTAGAACCTTACCGGTTGAATCCACCACTGCGATTTTCGAACCGGTACGTAAACCCGGATCCAAGCCCAAAGTTGCTCGAGGGCCAGCAGGCGCCGCCATCAACAAGTCTTTAAGGTTGGTTGCGAACACTTCAATCGCTTCGATTTCACCGCGTTCTTTCATCGCGCCCATCAGCTCAGTTTCCATGTGCATGGAAACCTTGATACGCCATGCCCAGCTAATCACTTGCTTACGCCATGCATCTGCAGGTGCGCTGCTCAGGGTAATACCGTAGTGATCAGAGATGATGTTTTCGCAGTATGAACCACGTACACCTTCTTCTTGTTCTGGGTCAGCATTCATTGCCAGCGTTAGGAAGCCTTCATTTCGGCCTCGCAACATCGCAAGCGCACGGTGTGAAGGTACTTTGTTGAGTGTTTCGTTGTGTTCGAAGTAATCTTTGAATTTCTCGCCGGCTTGCTCTTTGCCTGCCACGACACGTGAAACGAGCTCAGAGTTACGCGTGAGATGTTTGCGAATCTTTTCAAGTAGATTTGCGTCTTCTGCAATACGCTCCATCACGATAGCACGTGCACCATCTAGCGCGGCTTTAGTATCAACAATGCCTTTATCGCTACTGATGAAGTTAGCGGCTTCGGATTCAGGATCGTGCTGTGGTTCATTCCAAAGAGTATCAGCAAGTGGCTCTAAGCCTGCTTCAATCGCGATTTGACCTTTGGTACGACGCTTAGGTTTGTATGGCAGATATAAATCTTCTAGGCGCGTTTTGCTGTCGGCTTGAGTGATGTCACGCTCCAGTTCTGGAGTGAGCTTGCCTTGGTCTTGAATCGACTTAAGAATCGTTTGGCGGCGATCGTCAAGTTCGCGAAGGTATGAAAGGCGACTATCAAGGTTACGTAGTTGGGTATCGTCTAAGCCACCCGTGACTTCTTTACGGTAGCGGGCAATAAAGGGAACGGTGTTACCGTCGTCAATTAGGTTGACTGCGGCGATGACTTGCTCTGAACGAACATTCAGTTCTTCAGCAATCAGTCGACAGATAGCTTGGCTCATCCGATGAATCTCTTATTTAATATCATGACAAATACATGGGGGTGAGCGTACGCTTTTTCTAGCTTTGGCTGTGTAATTATCGTGTCAGAAGTCGAATTTCCGTTTGTGATATCCGCTTTGTGCGAGATCTCTCACACGTGATGTAAGCCTAAGTCGTCTTAAGCCTGTCAATATGTCTTAATTTATATGTAAGCTATTGATTTTAAATGATATGGTGTTTTAGGGCGTATTTCTCACTCGAAATGTTTTTTGGGACTATCTAGGAAACTCGCCCAAATACCGTAATATTTAACTTGTCGACAGGGAGTTGGCAGGAACAGGAAAAAGCCTAATGGACTAGGTATCTTCAGGACGAAGATTTGATTACTTAGGATGAGTGGTCAGCAAGGAAGTAATAATCTCTGGATGAGATTCGCCAGTCAGGATGACAGGCTAGAATGGACACCGCTAGGATGGCGATGAACAAAAAGGAAATTGGTTAAAGGATTTAGCCACTATCAAGGACAGATGCAGGGAGCACCTTATCTCGAAGAGATAAACAGTAGCTGGATTGCTGCGATAGAGACTTAACCCCGCCAGGCGCAAGCCTAGCGGGGTTTTCTTTTATCTGGAGTTTGGGTTTGTCTGCTCGATCTGTGATGGCCGGTTAATCACGCTAAGCCATAAGCCAAGGCATGAGCAATAAACTTTACGCGTCGTCTGCGTAGCGAATCGAGTTAATGAACCACTCTTTATCGCCTTCCGGTGTGGTTACCGTAAACTCATCATCCACTTCCTTCTTCAGCAGAGCTCTAGCCATTGGCGAGTCGATAGAGATATAACCTTTCGCATCACCGTAGATCTCTTCAGGGCCGACAATACGAAACTTCTTCATTTCCCCATCATCATTCTCAATCTCGACCCAAGCACCGAAAAATACCTTACCTTCTTGTTGCGGTGAGTAGTCCACGATCGTGACATCAGGTAGGAACTTGCGTAAGAAACGTACTCGGCGATCAATCTGACGAAGCAAACGCTTGTTGAAGGTGTAATCTGCGTTTTCTGAACGATCTCCAAGGCTTGCAGCCCAAGTGACTATCTTAGTGATTTCAGGACGCTTCTCGTGCCATAAGTGGTCATGTTCTGCTTTGAGCTTGTTATAACCTTCGCGGGTGATAAGTTTGGTTTTCATAAATCTGACTTAATGAAATGATGATCTAAGATAGAATATATAGAAAGGCAACATACGTTAACAATTATTTAGGCGACTTTTCCCTCAATAATGTTACATTTTTAATGTCTTATACCAATATACAATTTACCAAGAATGCTTAACCTTAGGTTTAAGCTTTAATAGGTGGAACCATTACATGCAAGAAAACTACAAAATTTTAGTGGTCGATGACGATGCTCGTTTACGTGCACTGCTAGAACGCTATCTGTCAGAGCAAGGCTTTCAAGTGCGTAGCGTGGCAAACAGTGAGCAGATGGACCGCCTGTTAACCCGTGAAAACTTTCACTTGATGGTATTGGATTTAATGTTGCCGGGCGAAGACGGTCTTTCGATCTGTCGTCGTCTACGAAACGCAAACAACTCGCTACCAATCCTGATGCTGACCGCAAAGGGTGACGAAGTGGATCGCATTGTGGGTTTGGAAGTGGGTGCTGATGATTACCTGCCAAAACCATTTAATCCACGTGAACTGCTTGCTCGTATCAAAGCGGTAATGCGTCGCCAAGTGATTGAAGCACCGGGCGCGCCAAGCACAGAAGAGTCTGTGGTTGAGTTTGGTGAGTTCCGCCTAAACCTAGGTACACGTGAAATGTTCCGCGGTGAAGAGCCTATGCCTCTTACCTCAGGTGAATTTGCGGTTCTGAAATCACTGGTCACTAACGCTCGTGAGCCAATGTCTCGCGATAAGCTGATGAACATGGCGCGTGGCCGTGAGTATTCAGCGATGGAACGTTCTATCGATGTTCAGATTTCGCGTTTGCGTCGTCTAGTAGAAGAAGATCCAAGTAAACCTCGTTATATCCAAACGGTGTGGGGCTTGGGTTATGTATTCGTTCCAGATGGCAAAGCTGTGTAATCTAGCTTTGCTCGTTCTGTGATTCAGAATTCTTTATTTACGGGTCATCTCATTAATATGCGATGGCCCGTTTTGTATTCAGCACAATGAGAGATACCAATCGTAGTAAATAACTGCTCATCCTAGCTTGTTAAAACGCTCGATAACTTCGTTAGAAATTTTGATTGTAGAATAACTACTTATCAAAAATTTCAGCCTTGTTCTCAAGCCTTTTTCCGGCGCTATTTATGATCATTTACTTACTGTGATTGGTATTACAGCTATAGTTCCCACTATATCCCTTTATCATCCCTCACTTTAGGTCTTCTATGCGCATACGTAGCTCCTTTACTCAGTCGATAGTGCTCTTCTTAACCCTGTTGGTTGCTAGCCAAATCTTTTCTTATTACGCGGTGTTCAATTATGCATTGATGCCGAGTTTGCAGCAGTTTAATAAGATTTTGGCTCACGAACTAAACCTAGTATTGGACCAAGGCAGTGATATCGAGATTGATGCGCCACTGCGTCAGCGTGTACTTGAGCAGCTCGGGGTTACGGTTCATGCCAAGGACAGTGAAGCGTCGGGCGAGTACTACCATGCGGTCGCGATAGACCTGATGAGTGAGGAGATGACCAAAGAGCTCGGTTCTGAAACCGAAGTGCGATTGGTTTTGGGCAAAGAAAGTTACGTGTTGTGGATGGACATTGCGCAGTTGCCTAACTCCTTGATTCGTATTCCCCTGTCTGAGCTCCAAGAAGAAGACTTTGCGCCTCTATTTCGTAACAGTCTGATCATGGCGTTGTTGATTGTTGCTGGTGGGTGGCTGTTTATCCGCTTGCAAAATCGGCCGTTGATAGCCCTAGAGAAAGCCGCGCAAGGTGTTGGGCGTGGTGATATTCCACCGCCACTTCCAGTGCAAGGGGCGCAAGAGATTCGCTCGGTAACTCGAGCCTTTAATCAGATGTCGAAAGGCATTCAAGAACTTGAAGAAGATAGAGCCCTACTAATGGCGGGTATCAGCCATGATCTGCGTACACCACTCACGCGTATTCGCTTAGCGACTGAGATGATGTCGCCAGAAGACAGTTATCTAGCGGAAGGGATCATCAGTGATACTGAAGAGTGTAATGAGATCATCAGTCAGTTTATGGATTACTTAAAGCCTGTGGACCGAGACTCATTCCAGGCGGTATTTGTCGATGATATTGCGCGTGAGGTCTCTAGCTCTGAAGGAGGCTATGAGGTTCAGATTGAAACCGATATTCCAGAAACCATGAAACCTGCGTTGGGTAACCCGATCGCGATGAAGCGTGCAGTGAGTAACTTGGTGGTGAACGCGCTGCGCTACGGTAATGGTTGGGTCAAAGTATCGACTGGTATGACGGCTGATAACAAACTGGCTTGGGTAACGGTAGAAGATAACGGTCCGGGTATTCCACAAGACCAGATCGGGAAGTTGTTTGAACCGTTCACTCGTGGTGACACGGCTCGTGGTAGTGAAGGGACAGGTTTAGGTTTAGCGATCGTGAAACGTATTGTTAGTCAGCATCAAGGTGCGGTGGTGGTGAATAACCGCAGTGAGGGTGGCTTGAAGGCGCAGATCAGTTTCCCTGTGAAACCTTAGGCTATACGCACGAAAAAGGCTTCCTTGTAGAAGCCTTTTTACGTTTTAAGCAAGATATGAGGGCGAATTACGCCTTAGAATACACATCGCGCTCACCCAGCCAGCGGTTGATGATCGCCTTGGCGTTGTCTGGGTAGCTATCGTGGATATGACGCGCGATACGCTGCACTTCAGGTATCAAACGCTGGTCACGGACTAAGTCGGCAATCTTAAAATCAGCCAAGCCTGTTTGTTTCGTGCCAAGTAGTTCACCGGGGCCACGGATCTCTAAGTCACGCTGAGCTATCACAAAGCCATCGTTACTTTCACGAAGTACCCCTAAGCGCTTCTGAGCGGTTTTAGATAGTGGGGAGTGGTACAACAGTACACAATGGCTTGCGACCGAACCTCGGCCAACACGGCCACGCAGTTGGTGCAGTTGCGCTAGACCAAGACGCTCTGGGTTCTCGATGATCATTAAGCTCGAATTCGGTACATCCACACCGACTTCAATCACGGTTGTAGCAACTAACAGGTGCAGTTTGTTCTCTTTGAATTCCTGCATCACCGCTTGTTTCTCAGCGGGTTTCATTCGGCCATGAACCAAACCAATTTTTACGTCGGGCAGTTTGCGTTGCAGCTCTTCTGCCGTATCAGCGGCAGCTTGAGCTTCCAATACTTCGGATTCATCGATCAACGTACACACCCAGTAAGCTTGTTTGCCTTCATTGAGACACGCATTTTTCACACGCTCAACAATGTCATCGCGTTTAGTATCAGGAATCGCGACGGTTTGAATTGGGGTTCGCCCCGGTGGTAACTCATCAATAATCGAGGTTTCGAGGTCGGCATAGGCCGTCATCGCCAGCGTTCGTGGAATTGGTGTTGCCGTCATCACCAGTTGGTGAGGGTAATAACCTTGCTTCGCGCCTTTTTCACGCAGCTCTAGTCGCTGGTGGACGCCAAATCGGTGCTGCTCATCAATGATTACTAAACCAAGGTTGTTGAACTCGACATGCTCTTGGAATAGCGCATGAGTACCGACCACCATTTGCGCTTCGCCGCTGGCAATTCGTGTTAGTTCAGTTTCACGAGCTTTGCCTTTGAGTTTACCTGCTAGCCATCCAACTTGAATACCCATTGCCTCAAACCAGTTGGCAAAGTTAATCGCGTGTTGTTCTGCGAGTAGTTCAGTGGGTGCCATAAGTGCTACTTGCTGACCGTGCTCGAGTGCGCGAACAGCCGCGAGTGCAGCGACTAAGGTTTTACCAGAGCCCACATCACCTTGCACTAAACGCATCATAGGGTGCGGCTTTTCCAAGTCAGCTTCGATCTCTTTGGTGACCCGTGCTTGTGCATTGGTTGGCGAGAACGGTAACTGAGCGAGTAGCTTATCTTTAAGAGTATTTACTGGAGGAAAAGGCATCGCTTTGTCTTGTTGCCCCTTACTACGAACAGACAACATAGACAGATTTTGAGCCAGTAGCTCTTCCATAATTAGTCGCAGTTGCGCAGGGTGCTTGCCTTCATCAAACAGCTCTAGGTCAATGCCCGGGGGCGGCCTGTGAATGGTATGCAGAGCTTGTGCGAGGGTAATTTGGTGGTCGTATAAGCCTGATGGTAAAAGCTCATTAACCGCTGCCTTGTCGATTAACTCTAAGGCTTGATCTGTAAGGTTACGTAGCGTGGCTTGTCTTAGCCCTTCAGTGGTTGGATACACCGGAGTCAGATTCGCTTCAACATCTGGTTGTTGCCTAGGAGCAAAGAATTTGTAGTCAGGGTGAACAATCTCAAGCCCCATATTGCCGCGCTTGATCTCACCATAAGCATGCACTTGTTTGCCTTCGGCAAAGTTATTCTTCATACCGGCGGTGAAGTTGAAAAAGCGTAGGGTGATGGTGCCGTTACCATCGCTGATCTTTACTGCAAGCATCTTACGTTTACCGAAAATGGTATCAACATGCATCACCTTGCCTTGTACAGCAGCCCACAGCCCGGCATGCAGCTTTACGATGGGATAGATACGAGTTCTATCTTCATAGCGCAGAGGTAGGTGAAATAGCAGGTCTTGTACATTGTTAAGCCCAACCTTTTCCAGTTTCTCTGCGACTTTTGCGCCGACTCCAGATAAAGAGTTGAGAGGGATAGCAGATAAAAGCTGTGACATAACAAGGCTCATAAACGTAAGAGAGATAATCTATTCAAGCATTTTACTGGATTTTTGTACAGGCATGAATAGCATGAAACTAGGGGAACTCTAGAATCGCAGCCACAAAAAATCCCCTTAAGCGATAAAGCATTAAGGGGATTTCAATTCTTAGCAAAGTTGCCAATAAGTTCGAACGTTAGTTCTTACGACGTCTTACTTTGAGCGCGTGTGGCATCACACGTAGCTTCTTCATAATGCTCGCTAAATGAACACGATCTTTCGTGGTCAACAAGATAGTCACTGTGTACAAGCGTCCGTCACGTTCTTCGGTTGAGATACCGTGAATGTTCGAGCCTGTTTTCGAGATAACGTTAGTTAGCTCAGCCAGCGCACCTTGATGGTTCTGCAATTCGACCTGAAGTTCAGCTGTGAACTCTTGGTTGTAATCGTCAGACCATTCAACCGCCATGTATTTATCCGGTTCTTTCTGGTAACCACGAACGTTTGGACACGTTTCTCGGTGTACCACAAGACCACGACCTGGAGATACATGAGCAATAATGTGATCATCTGGAATCGGGTGACAACAGTTAGCGAACGTCAGTAATAGGCCTTCAGCACCACGGATAGGTAATTTCTTCCTAGGCGTATCGCTGTTGTTTGCCACTTCAGTCAGTTCGTCAGCATCGCCCAATAAACGACGAGCAATAACGATACTCATCAGTTCACCAAGACCAATCGATGCTAGCAAGTCTTCAATGTTATCGAGACGTAGATCAGACAATACATGTTCGATATTCTCTTGACCGACATCGGCAATAGAGTGTTCACCAAGTGCATGGTTCAGTAGGCGACGGCCAAGGGTAATCGACTCTTCACGACGCATCGTTTTCAGGACCTGACGGATCTTCGTACGCGCACGTGAGGTCACTACGTAGTTGAGCCATGCTGCATTCGGACGTGCGCCCGGAGCACTGATGATCTCAATAGTTTGGCCATTCTTCAGCGATTTGCTGAGTGGGTAAGGGTTCATGTCTACACGAGCACCGACACACATGTTGCCGACGTCGGTATGTACCGCGTAAGCAAAATCGACTGCTGTTGCGCCTGCTGGAAGTTCGACAATGCGACCTTTCGGCGTGAATACGAAGATCTCATCTGGGAACAGATCAGATTTAACGTTTTCAATGAATTCGAATGAGTTACCTGCGCTTTGTTGCAGCTCAAGTAAGCTCTGCATCCAACGTTGTGCTTTAACCTGTGCGGTTGTCCCGTTGCTACTGCGTGAGCCATTGCCTTTGTAAGACCAGTGCGCCGCGACACCTTTATCTGCCATCTGCTCCATATCTTCAGTACGGATCTGGACCTCAACTGGCACCCCGTGAGGGCCGATCATTGACGTGTGCAGAGATTGGTAGCCGTTGGCTTTCGGTACTGCAATGTAGTCTTTCATGCGGCCAGGACGAGGCTTGTACAGGCTGTGGGCCTGACCAAGTACGCGATAGCAAGTATCTGGTGTATCAACCACCACGCGGAAAGCGTAGATGTCCATAATGGTGTGGAAGCGCTGCTCTTTGGTTTTCATCTTGTTATAGATGGAGAACAGGTTCTTTTCACGACCAAGTACGCGAGCAGGCAAACCGACTTCTTCAAGGCGGCCTTCGATTTCGCTATGGATACGTTGGATCATCTCCTTACGGTTACCACGCGCAGCTTTCACTACGTTTTTCAGGACGCGATAACGGTTAGGATAAAGGGCTTCGAAGCCCAGCTCTTCTAGTTCTGTCTTAATGTTATGAATACCAAGACGGTGAGCTAGCGGAGAATAAATCTCTAGGGTTTCACGAGCAATACGACGCTTCTTATCAGGACGAAGTGCCCCAAGCGTACGCATGTTGTGAGTACGGTCAGCTAATTTGATCAAGATAACGCGGATGTCTTGCACCATCGCGAGAACCATCTTACGGAAGTTCTCTGCTTGCGCTTCTTTGCGATCACGAAATTTAAGCTTATCCAGCTTAGATACACCATCAACCAGTTCAGCAACGGTATTGCCGAATTGAGCTTCTAGCTCCTCTTTTGTAACTTCAGTGTCTTCAATTACATCGTGGAGTAGGGCTGCTTGCAGAGTTTCTATATCCAGACGCATTTCTGCCAGGATTCTTGAAACAGCTACAGGGTGAATAATGTATGGTTCACCCGTTGAACGGGTTTGCCCTTCATGGGCGTCTCTCGCTACCACATAAGATTGACGCAGAGCCTCAACTTGAGGCTCTGTTAGGTATTCTTGGGCAACGTCTTTGAGGCTATCGAATAGATACAAATTAAAGGCCCGGAAGGTTAATTAGTTCGAATGACGTTGATTCTATCAGCGAGTGTGAGCGATGCTGCTTACTGCTGCAAGCTCAGCCGCTTCTTGCTCTTGTTGCTCTTGACGCTCACGAGCATCTAGTACGTCTTTAGTGATAAGACCTTCTTCGATTTCGCGAAGAGCGATAACCGTTGGCTTATCGTTTTCTTCAGGCACTAGTGAATCTTTGCCGCCAGTTTGCATTTGACGTGCGCGGCGAGCCGCAATAAGAACTAGGTCGAAACGGTTGCCAACTTTTTCAACAGCGTCTTGAACAGTTACGCGTGCCATGAGGACTCCAAATAGTAATTAACTAATAAATTTTTGATGACGAGAAAGTATACAAGTTTAACTAGAGACTTTCTAGTTCACCGTATACTTATCTCAATGGAAAATCCAGTTATACCAATCACAGTAAATAAGTGTTCAGAGATAGCGCCGAACAAAAGTTTGAGAACAAGGCAGAATTTTTCGACAAGTAGTGACCCTACAATCAAAAATTCTAACGACGTTATCAGGCTTTTTCACAAGCTAGAATGACCAGTTGTTTACTACGATTGGTATCAGAGATTATTCCGCTAGTAGTGCTGTAAGCATGCCGCTGTATTTCGCTGCTTGCTTATCTTCTTTTAAGCGCTCCGCACGAATGATAGCTCTGAAGTCCATTAGGGCTGCATCAAAGTCATCATTCACGATCACATAATCGTATTCTGCATAGTGAGAAATCTCAGATTTTGCTTCGCTCATGCGTTTTGCAATAACTTCGTCGCTGTCTTGACCGCGAACATTCAAACGACGCTCTAGCTCACCATTTGATGGTGGAAGAATGAAGACACTCTTCGCTTGAGGCATTTGTTCACGGATCTGACGAGCACCTTGCCAGTCGATATCTAGGAATACATCGATACCGCGGTCTAGGTTTTCTTCAATCCAAACGCGTGAAGTACCGTAGTAGTTGCCGAAAACTTCAGCGTACTCTAGGAATTCACCTTTATTAATAAGGTCTTCAAAATGATGCTTCTCTACGAAGTGGTAGTGAACACCATTTTCTTCACCAGGGCGCATACCGCGAGTGGTGTGTGAAACAGATACCTTCATTGCGTAGGTTGGATTGGTTTCTAGCATTGCTGAGATCAAGCTCGACTTACCTGCGCCACTAGGTGCAGATACGATGTAAAGAGTACCTTTGCCCATCTGTATATTTCCACTGTTGGTTGGATTGAGTGAGGGCGATAAACCGACACTATAAAAGATAGCACTGACTCTAATTTTTGTTCCGATGGTTGCATCTAAAAAGGGATAACAAGTAAAACTAATAGAGACAACTGGTGAAAATTAGGTCAGAAAAATGGAGGCGAAGAGTAGCATATTTAGATGATTGAGAACAACTGGCTTGATCGTTATTTATTCTCAAATGATCCTTTGTCTGATCTTCCTATAAATGTAATGACCGATCATGTTCAGTTTTTTATGTGATCTGAACAAAATTTGTTGAAGTTTTAATCTCAATCCTTACAATCCGCGCAAACGATTAAATGCTGTATATGTTTGATGAAATGGATCAAATGTTTCTACTACCGAGCCTACCTTGGTGACTACAGTTTTTAGTGTAGAGATCCCTCTATTCTCACAGCATTTGAATCTCAAATTTCTTAATTTAATACATAGGTTTTGTTGTGAATACCGACTCCACCCTGAAAGCCCAGAAGACATCTGGCTCATTTGACACCCTGTTCAAACTCTCAGAGAGAAAGACCACGATCAGCACTGAGCTATACGCAGGTTTTATTACCTTCTTAGCGATGAGTTATATCTTGGCGGTTAACCCAGCAATTTTGGGTGGCATTCCGGGAATGGACAAAGGTGCAGTCTTTACGGCGACCGCTCTTTCTGCTGCTATTGCAACGCTTATCATGGGCATTTGGGGTAACTATCCAGTCATGCTAGCACCTGGCATGAGCATGAATGGCTTCTTCAAAGGTTTATTGTTAAGTGGTTCAGTGGCGGTACTTTGGAATGAAGCATTATTTGGCATCTTCCTATCGGGTATTCTTTATCTTGCCTTCTCACTGACTAATATCCGTAAGTCGATGATTGAATCGATTCCTGAAGATTTGAAGCTTGCGATTACTGTGTCTCTCGGCTTGTTCATTGCTTTCTTAGGCCTTAAGAATGCGGGTATCATCGTTTCTAACCCGTTCGTACTGGTTGGTTTAGGTGACATTTCCGATCCAAAAGTGATCATCGCTTATGTGAGCATCTTCATCGCATTGGGCTGTATGGTTCGTGATATTAAGTTGGCCACGTTTATCTCGTTTGTTTCAGCTATCGTACTGACCATTCTTGCTGATGTATTCATGGGCACATCAAACGCCCCAATCCCTGACCAATTCGTTTCAATGCCACCAAGTATGGCAGGCAGCTTTGGCGCTATCTTTGACTTCTCAGCTTTTACGCCTGAGAAAATGTTCGATTTGTTGTTCATCGTACTTATCTTCTTGATTGTCGATTTCTTCGATGGATTGAGCACGATTGTGGGTGTTGGCCGTGATGCAGGTATCATCGACAAAGACGGTAAAGTGCCGAATGCAAAATCGGCGCTAGTGGCTGATGCGGGCGGTACTGTGATTGGTTCAATTCTAGGTACCACATCGATTACTGCTTTCTCTGAATCGGGTATTGCCTCTTCTCAAGGTGCGAAAACAGGTTTAGCGGCAGCCATGGTGGCTGGCCTATTCCTAGTGTCTCTATTCCTATACCCAATCTTCTCTATCTTCTCAGCGGCAATGGTCGCGCCTGCGATGGTTGTGGTAGGCATCTACATGGTGGGTCGTCTTGGTCAGATTAACTGGGAAAAGAAAGAGTCACGCATTGCAGCTTTCTTCACCATCATGTTCACAGTGCTAAGCTTCTCACCAGCGAACGGTATGGCGATGGGTTTCATCAGCTACGCATTCACAATGGTTGTTGCAGGTAAGCGCAAAGAAGTGCACCCACTGATCTACGGGCTATGTGTGGTGTTCTTAACGTATCTGATTCTGTTGTAAGGCTAATTAGTCACTAGAAGTCGTTAAGTAAAAGACAAACAAATGGCTCTGCAGTGAATGTGGGGCCATTTTTGTATTCGTCGCTTCTCTAGAGCGCATGCTAATGTAGAGACTGGATTAATTATTTTTTTAAGAGTGACTATGCCTTCTCACTTACCTAAATCTTTTAGTAAGCCGTTTTTAAAAGTATTTCACATTATGGAAGCGGTATTGCTGGTGGCGATCACGCTCGCGACCTTGTTTGCGATGGTCGAAGAGTTCATGCATGTTTTTGCTGAACGTCGAGTGCAATTGACCGATATTCTACTGATGTTTATCTATTTAGAAGTGTTGGCGATGGTTCAGCAGTTTGTGATGAACGGTAAGATTCCGGTTCGATATCCGATTTACATCGCGATGATGGCAATAGCTCGCTACATCACTTTAGGCATGAAAGAGTTAGATGCAGTTCTCATCGTTTGGTTGTCTGTTGCAGCGTTTATCTTAGCAGCAGCAACACTTTTGATTCGAGTCGGGCACCATTACTGGCCATATGTGGATCTTCGAACCAAGCAGCCGGATGAGTAATTCAATTAACTGAAATATGATGATCTAAAAAATTCGCCCAGCATTGCTGGGCGAATTCATTTAGTAACATACTAACCTGATAAGCAGTGTTAGAAGTTATAGATCAGTGCGATTTCAACACGGGAAATGTCATCACTGCTACTGCCGACTACGTCACGTGTGTAGTCGCTATCTAATGCGTAGTACATATTTAACTCAGACTTTAAGTTGCCTGTGATGTAATTATGGAATTGCAGATAGAACTGGGTGTAAGCGTATTTTTCGTCAGACTCTGCACCAAATAATACATCTTGGTTGAGTGTGTAGATTGCATCATCTGTGTTGGCACGCCATGTCGACATAAAGCCAGCGATGATGGATTGTTTCGGCTGATACTCAATCACAGTGTAAGAACCGACCTGCATTGCGTTACCGTAAGCGCCATCATGCGCGAAACCCAGTGGGTCACCTGTCCACAAAGGGTTAAACGTGTTCACTTTGTCGCTGTTTTTATCTGAACCTGATGCGTAATGTAGGTTCAGACCTAAGCGATAGTTCCAGTCTGCTTTCCAGTTGTAGTTCAAATCGGCATAAGCCATGTAGGCTGAGATATCTTTACCTGCATGATCACCAAATTGATAAACACCGTCGAGCATGTAACCAAACCCTTCACTCACAAAGTCATGGGCATGTAAGCCTAAAACTTGAATGTCGACGTCACCGTCTGGTGCATTAACAAAGCTTTCATTGGTGAGTTTATTACTCATTATGTAGGCTTGCATTGCCCCGAAGTCAGTTCTCCAATTAGCGAATAAGCCGGTCGATTTTTTGCCATTGGTTTTATCATCCCAGTTGCCACCGAAGCTGCCATCTTTGTAGAGAGGGAATACTTCCTCGCCGTAGTATGCGTCAAAATTGATGCCTGCTACGCTGTATTTTGCGCTGGCTGCATTCCAACTTGATTGAACTGGCGTTGGTTCACGGTTCATCATTTGCCATTCATTTAAGTATATTTCTTGGCGACCAAGGCGGGTACTTAGGTATTGCTCACCGTCATCGAGTAATTTGAATTCGGTAAACAACTGGTGGAAGTCAGTACCGGCATCGTCTACTGGACCCGGACTATCGAGGTTAGTGTAATTGGTTCGAATTTCACCAAATACACGCATCCAGTCTTGGTAAGTCACATCGGTGGAGAATTGCATGCGAGTACGCAGTTCATTTTTCTTGCGGTTTTCTCCGTCGTACATGTGATTCCAACGGTTATCGACTGCGGCTTTTACATTACCGCTAAATGAGACTTTCCAGTCACCACTGTCATCAATATCCAAGCGTTTGAGTTTTTCTGAAAAGCTTTTTTGACTTTCGTCTAGACCATCGACATAGCTCCAGTCCTCATTGGCTCTATCTCCCCAGAAGACGATAGGGTTGCGCTCAGACCAGCTTGATGTTGTATTTTCGTTTGCGTGTAGGACGCCAGAAACACAAAGAGCAAGTAAAGTAACTGCATGTTTTGTCATTGCTTTCATTTTTATATTTCCCATATTTCAGGTGCACGAATCCCTTCCTGTGACTTGTAGTCACAGGAGGAATTGTCAGTTATTGGTTTCTATAGATTCGTAACAGTAGGGCTACGGAAGTTGCGCTTAGCTAAGAGTCGACACCAAGGGCTTCTTTGAGACCAGAGGCAATCGTAATAACGTTGGCTCCATATATCACTTGAATGCCTTTATTCATTCTGACGACACCAATTGCGTTGAGCTGTTGTTTCCAAACTTTATCGCTTGCCGTTAGTGATTCGTCATGCAGCGAAACACGCAGTCGAGTTGCACAGTTTGTCACGTTCTCAATGTTGTCAGCTCCACCCAGTGCCTTAATGATTTCAACAGGCAGTCCTTTTGAGGTCTGATCCTTTTTCTTTTTAAAGTCTTCTTTTGAATACAGGGCGATATCACCATCTTCTTCTTCGCGACCTGGAGTTTTTGAATCAAACTTTAGGATGAAGAACTTGAATGTGTAGAAGTAAATCGCGAAGTATAGTGGGATAATCCACAATAGAGCCCAAGCATGAACCTTTTCAGGTTGTAGTAGGTTAGGCACCATAAATAGCAGCTGATTTCCGTGAATTGAAACACCCATCATTTCGGTGATCACATAAGCAAGACCATTTAGCGGAACATGCACTGCAAAGAATAGGAATGGTTGTACGAATAGGAAGGTATATTCTAGTGGCTCGGTAATACCGATAACAGCAGCCGTAAATACCGCAGGCACCATGATAGCGGCTACCTTCTTACGATTGGCTGTTTTTGCTGTTACGTACATTGCATAAGCAGCACCCGTTAGGCCACCAATTTGGATTGGAATACGACCGCTGGTAAAGTTATGTGTAATGTAGCTCGTTGCCTCTGGTGAACTCATTTGGCCATTCATGATGTTACGAACACCTTCGTAAACAACACCATCAATCTCCATTACGCCACCAACACGAGTGTATTCAATAGGGAAGGCGATAAGGTGATGTAAGCCAAATGGCAATAAGCCTTTGTCAAATACGCCAAATAGGAAAGAGCCAAAAATACCTGAGCTAGTAATCAAGGTAGTGATGGACTGCAGTGCCCCAGCGATCGGTGGCCAAGCGTAGTAAACAAACAGCGCGATAGGCATGATAGCGAAGTAAGCAAAAATCACTACGGCACGAGGGCCTGAGAAGAAGCTCAAGAGTGCAGGCATTTCGAATTTGTAGTAACGGTTGTGGATCCAAGCCGTAATACAACCAACAAGAATACCGCTAAAGATCCCCATGTTGTAAGCGAAGATACCTAAAGACTCACCCCATAAAGAGTTGAAGTTTTGCGCTGCTACTTTGTCGTAGCCAGCATCATTCATTAATGACGCAACGCTTGTAGTTTCTTGAGTCCATCCGTGAAATGCAGCGATCGATCCGATAGCGACATTGAAACACATGAACATGGTAAAGCCAGTGAAGGCTGCCCAACCTTTTTCAGATTTCGCCAGCGCGAACGCTAGACCAATCGCAAAGAAAGGCGGTAGATTGCGCATGACCATCAAGCCAAGATCTAACATCAGCTTAAAGAATGCCCAAATAACAGAGTCGGTAGCAGACATTTGGTTTACAACACCAGCGCCTACACCAATAAATATACCTGCGATAACCAGTACGATGACGGATACCATCATACCTCCAGCAAGTGCTTGAACCTTATCTCTCATAATTTACTCCTAAAGTGATATGAGAACTTTCACGTATATTGTTATTGCTCTTTTTAATGACTCGAGGCTGAGCCTTTCATTGGGCTCATGGACACGAGTCACATCACCAGGAAAAGTAGGTCCGAATGCCACACCATTGTTTAGCGCGCGCGCGTAAGAAGCTGCACCTTTGCTAAAGCATTGAGCGTCCATTTTGGTAACTTCGGAATAAGCTTTTCCCATTGCTTGGATAAGTTCACTTTCGGGTGAGAGGTAAGATAGAGGTAAGTACTGGTGTTCAATCAATCTCACTCCGTATTGTTGGGATACATACTGGAGTTGGGTACGAGCTTGATCGATAGTCAGTCCTTTAGGAAACCGAAAATCAAAATCCAAGTTGTAGCCATGTTGACTCAAATTGATGGAGGAGACACAGCATGTAGTCGACCCCATTTCATTATCTTGGTGTGCTAGCCCTAATTTCGAAGCATCATTGGAATCACTAAAACACGCGTCTAGTAAATCAATTAAATTTCGAGAGTTAGTGTCTAACCCTTCAACATGTCGCATGTGACGAACAAACTGATCCATACAGTTATCGACCTTATGCGGGTTGCGAGATTTCTCCCACGGCGTTGACAACTCAACGCAGTACAACTCCTTTTGTTGGTGGTTGTCACTTTGTGCCACATTGGCAAGAGTGACCGTTGCTGAAGTTTCAAATGTTGCTGCTACTTCAGCCGCTTTTTCTCCTGTCAGATAAATCGATAATTGATAGCAGGTGGATGTTCTGTCACGCTCACTTTCAATGCTTACGATCTGACAAGTTCCTAGGCCATTGTGAGTTGGGAATTCTCGTTGCAATGACGCATATAGGATGCCTTTTTCTCCATTAACGATTGGGAAGTCGCCATCTGGAGAGAAACCATAATCCGGTTGAGGGTTATGATTAAAATAATGCTCTACACATTCCCAAGTTGTCTCTTCTGCGCCGCCGATGATCACTCTTATTTTTTTGTCGAGTGTTACATCAAGCGCTTTAAACATCTTGAGAATATACAGACTGGCCATTAACGGGCCTTTGTTGTCGGTAACGCCTCGCCCCAATAAGTCATCACCTTGTTGGTGCATCTCAAATGCAGGGGTTAACCATGAGTCCAAATTACCTGCTTCTACCACATCTACATGATGCAATATGCCGATTTCTTGTAAGCCTTCGCCAAAGCTGATGTCCAAGGCATAACCATCATGATCACGGACTTCAAACCCTTCTCGTTTCGCCCAGTTAATGAGAAAGTCGAATGCGTTTCTAATCGGTAAACCAAAAGGAGCATTGGGTGAACAGCTGCTGATATCTCGTACAGACGGAATAGCAATTAGCTCAGATAGATCACGCGTAAACGTTTCAATATTTGAATCAAAATAGCGCAGTGTTTGAGCTGAAAAATTGCTTTCCGTCATGTTTTATTCCTAAATTATCCTTACTGACATGCTTGTAAATAGACTTGCAAGCGAGGTCTCATTTTGATTATAAATCCCAGCTATTGAACGTGTTGCTTTGATAATAAATACGTACCTTCTGCATTCGAAAAAGCCATGAAATCAGCCGATCTTTGCGCGAAAATACCGTTCTCGACGACGCCAGGAATAGCGTTAATTTGGAGTTCTAATCGTTTTGGTTCAGCGATGTCCAAATGAGCAACATCGAGAATGATATTGCCGTTATCAGTGGTGCAGTCTTGGCGCAACGTCGGGTGTCCACCAAGGCTTTGTAAGGCATTAAACACAGCGGTTTGTGCGGCAGGTAAAACCTCTACAGGGAGTGGAAACTTTCCGAGTTGAGTGACCAATCGACCGCTATCTGCGATGGTGATGAAGCTTAGCGCAAGCGTCGCGAGTACTTTTTCACGAGCCAGTGCTGCACCACCACCTTTCACGGTCATGCCGGTTGTAAGACCTTCATCAATGCCATCAATGTAGAAATCAACACGGCCACATTCAGATATGGATATCTCATTCAGCCCTGCAGAGGATAAAGCTCGACTTGAGCGAACCGAACTGGATACGCAGTGAGCAAACTCAGCGCCACTTTCTTTCAATAGTTGAATGAATACTTCAACTGTTGCACCTGTGCCGATACCAATCACGCTAGAAGGTGTTAGCGTTTTTAGGACTTGCTCTAAGGCTACTTTTGCAGCCTTAGTTCGCAGGCAGTCTTGGCTTTGGTTTTCAATAAAGCGTTGTGCCATGCTCATATTACTTCTCCAGAACCGCTAGGGATTTTTCAACGATGTTTTCAACCGTAAATCCAAACATTTCGAAGAGTTGTTCTGCTGGTGCTGATTCACCAAAGCTTGTCATTCCCACAATGTCGCCGTGTAGCCCGACATACTTGAACCAGTAGTCACGGATACCAGCCTCTATGGCAACTCGTGCTGTCACATGGCTTGGTAAAACCTGTTCCTTGTATTCCGCGCTTTGTGCGTCAAAAATATCGGTGGCCGGCATTGAAACTACGCGGCAGCGAATATGGCTGAGTTGTGCTTTTGCTTCCATGGCAAGTGCCACTTCAGAGCCGGTTGCAATCAAAATAAGTTGTGGTTCGCCTTCACAGTCAGAAAGGATGTATCCACCTTTCGCTACATTGGAAAGCGTGTCTTGATCACGCTCGAATTGAACAAGATTCTGGCGAGAGAAAATCAATGACGTTGGACCATCAAAACGTTCGATAGCAGACTTCCAAGCCACCGCGGTTTCTACTTGGTCGCAAGGACGCCAAGTGCTCATGTTTGGGGTAAGTCGAAGCGATGCGATTTGTTCAACCGGTTGGTGTGTCGGACCATCTTCCCCCAAACCGATAGAGTCATGGGTATAAACGAAGATACTGCGTTGCTTCATTAGTGCTGCCATACGAAGCGCGTTACGAGCGTACTCCATGAACATCAAGAACGTACCGCCGTATGGGATAAAGCCTCCATGCAACGCCACGCCATTCATCATTGCAGACATCGCAAATTCACGAACGCCGTAACTCAAGTAGTTTCCTGACGCATCTTGAGCGGTAATTGCTTTTGAGCCTGACCAGTTAGTTAAGTTTGAAGGGGTTAAATCGGCAGAACCTCCCAAAAACTCTGGCAGTAATGGTCCGAATGCTTCAATAGTATTTTGTGATGCTTTGCGAGTCGCGATGGTTTGTGGATTCGCTTGCAAAGTCTGGATTAGGTCTTGAGTGTGCTGATCCCAATTTTCAGGTAATAGGTTCTGGCTACGACGCAAAAACTCAGCGGCTAATTCTGGGTGCGCCTCTTGATAAGCATTGAAACGTGTTTGCCAATCATCTTCATTGCTTTGTCCTTTCTCTTTCCCATCCCATGCTTGGTATACATCTTGAGGAATTTCAAATTCAGGATGGTCCCAGCCGAGGTTGAGTCGAACCAATGCGACTTCATCAGCACCTAACGGAGCACCATGACAGTCATGACTGGCTGACTTGTTTGGTGAGCCAAAACCAATCACGGTTTTGCAGCAAATTAAGGTTGGTTTATCTGTTACGGCTTTAGCTTCAGTAATTGCTTTGTGAATATCATCAGCGTTATGACCATCAACATCAGCAATAACATGCCAACCGTAGGCTTCAAAACGTTTTGGTGTGTCATCAGAGAACCAGCCGTCGACTTCGCCATCAATCGAAATGCCATTGTCATCCCAAAAAGCGACCAGTTTCCCTAGTCCAAGCGTACCGGCAAGTGAACATGCTTCATGAGAAATACCTTCCATCATGCAGCCGTCACCCATGAACACGTAGGTGTGGTGATCAACAATATCGTGGTCTTCACGGTTGAACTGTTCACCCAGCACCTTTTCAGCCAAAGCCATGCCGACACCGTTGGTGATGCCTTGTCCTAATGGGCCGGTAGTGGTTTCAATACCTGGAGCGTAACCGTATTCAGGGTGACCTGCGGTTTTACTGTGTAATTGACGGAAAGATTTGATGTCATCCATTGATAGCTCGTAACCAGATAGGTGTAACAAGCTATAGATAAGCATTGAGCCATGGCCATTCGACAAGATAAAACGGTCGCGGTCGGCCCAGTTAGGGTTGCTCGGGTTGTGTTTTAGAAAATCACGCCATAGAACTTCAGCGATATCGGCCATGCCCATCGGTGCTCCGGGGTGGCCCGATCCTGCTTTTTGTACAGCGTCCATGCTTAGAACGCGAATAGCGTCAGCTAATTTAGTTCGTGTAATCATTCTGCTTCTCCTACAGGCGTGCTTCGATCATGGTTTCTAACTTGCCTTGATCGACGGCAAAGTTACGGATGCCTTCGGCGAGCTTTTCTGTTGCCATCGGGTCTTGGTTCATCTCCCAGCGGAACTGTGCTTCAGTCATAGCTGTTGGTGTCTCTTTGATGGTGTCACGGTCGGCAAAGAGTAGGCGCTCAACAGAGCCTTCTTGTGCTGCAAGTTGGTCTAAAATTGCAGGACCTATGGTCAAACGGTCACAGCCCGCTAATGCTAGGACTTCATCGGCATTACGGAAGCTCGCGCCCATCACAACCGTGTTGTAGCCATGATCTTTGTAGTAGTTGTAAATTTCAGAGACTGAAACGACACCAGGATCTTCATGAGGAAGGTACTCTTTTTTATCGGTATTGGTTTTGTACCAATCTAGGATACGACCGACAAAAGGTGAGATTAAGAATACACCGGCTTCTGCACAGGCTTTGGCTTGTGCAAAGTTGAACAGCAGCGTTAGGTTGCAATTAATGCCTTCTTTCTCTAGCTCTTGAGCTGCTCGAATGCCTTCCCAAGTTGACGCTAACTTAATTAGGATTCGGTCGTTACTGATGCCAGCTTCGTTATACATGCCGATAAGCTTTCGAGCTTTTGCCAAGCTTGCGACTCTGTCGAATGACATACGAGCGTCGACTTCTGTTGAGATGCGCCCCGGTACCGTTTTTAGAATTTCTAATCCAATGTTGACCGCCAGTTTGTCTCCAGCGTCGATCAACTGTTGTGATTTGTCGTTGCTTTGTGCTTTTGCCCAAGTGATCGCATCGGCGATTAAGTGATCGTATTGCGGCATTTCTGCGGCTTTTAGTACTAGAGATGGGTTAGTTGTGGCGTCTTCAGGTTGAAATGCAGCAATAGCATCAATATCACCTGTGTCGGCAACGACAGTGGTGTGCTTTTTCAGTTGTTCTAATTTATTCATCGTTCATTCTCGGTAAGTTGGTTTATCAATTGCAGTAGCGTTTGATCATTCATCGAACTCAGCACCACGTTGGCTAGCGAGACATCGAGGTGACGAGTGAGCAAATTGGTTACTGCAACTGTTGGTATTCCTGCCGATCGAGCCGCCATAATTCCAGGAGGGGAATCTTCGAAAGCGATGGCTTGATGGGCAGATACACCGAGTTGTTCTAATGCCGCTAAATACACATCGGGATGTGGTTTCCGTCTATCTGAGGCAATGTCTTCTGCTCCGATAAAACAGTCAAAATAGGGTGTAAGGTTCAAACGATTCAGAATTGGCATGTAATGTTCAGCCTCTGAGCTGGTGGCCAGTGCAATGCTCAATGAGTGTGATTTAGCAAAGTCTAGATACTGACGGACACCTTCTCGTTCTGTTATTGAAGCAATTAATTGGTAGGCATGAGCGATCACTCGATCGCGAATTTGTGAATCGGACAGCTTTTGATTCGACGCTTTGTTGAATAGTTGATAAAGGTAGGTTGCTGGCGCTGAGCTCCCAACTAGGCCAGCAACCTGGAGTGGCGAAACTTCAACTCCGTATGGTTTTAACAAAGCTTCCCAGGCTTTGAACATACAGGTTTCGGTATCGACGAGAAGGCCATCGAAGTCAAAGACCAACGCTTTCAGGTTACTGGCAATGAATTCCTCTCTTTCCAATTTCAAAGCTGTATGACCTAAAGTGTTGTTCTTGCACTCCATGTTTCAATCTCCATTTTCTTTAATTATGACAAACGTGAATTTGTGACTGTCGCTTATTCAACCAAACTGGCCTGCAATACTTTTTTCATTTCTTCACCACTGGTTAGTGGTAGATCAAAGCAAAAATCCGGCTCCAACTTTTGAACATCTTCTTTGGTGACACCTACTTGAGTTAAGTTCGATTCAAGACAGATACGTTCAAGGAATTTCACAAGAGCAGCCGCTAATGATTGAGCTTTTTCTTCGGTACTTCCCACAGCACCAAATAACTCAGCCACTTGAGCAAATCTCTCTGGTTGCTTGCGCCATTGAAGTTGTACATAAGCTGGATAAACCACTGCGAGTGTTAATCCATGTGGTAGGTTTGTTTTGCTACTACCTAAGATTTCGCCTAAAGGGTGTGGTGCCCCCGCACCGCCATTAGCTAGCGAGATCCCGCCAAGTGTGTCTGCTTTCGCGAGTTGGCAGCGGCCATGTAAATCTGCGCCGTTGTCGACAACACTCGGTAGGTGATCAATGACAAGCTTCATTGCTTCTAACGCCATACCATCAACAAATGGAGATGGTCGAGTACCCGTAAATGATTCAAACGCATGTGAAAAAGCATCAAATCCGGTCATAGCTGTCATACGTGGAGGCAGTGTCAGCATGAGCTCTGGATCGATTAACGCTTCACAAGGGAAAAATTCAGGGTGAAACAGTGTTAGCTTTGCATGTTGCTCAAGGTCGGTAATCACTGCCGCTTGCGTCACTTGAGAGCCTGTTCCCGATGTTGTAGGTACAGCGATCAAAGGTACGACTTTCACGGGTAGTGGGTTGACGTCCCCAAACGGTGAATCATAAGTGGCAAACCAATGAGCCCAATCTAGAGACTCTGCATTGATCGTTGCCGAAATGATTTTTGCTGTATCAATCGATGAACCACCACCAATGGCCAAAACCACATCACAGTTATTTCCGATGGCCACTTGGCGGCCAAGTTCAACGACGGTTGTAGGCGGATTCGGTACGACACCATCAAAATGAGTCACTTCAATTCCTTGCTCTGAAAGCAAAGTAAAAATGCGGTCATAGGCTGGCTTTACTGCATCAAAAATAGGTTCGGATACGACTAGGCAACGTGTGCCATATTGAGCGATAAGCTGACCTATTTTCTGAATCTCACCCGCACCAAAGGTTAGCTTGGTCGGTTGATAGTGTTGAAACTGTGTCATGGTTTAATCCTTGGTAGTGGTGCCAAACCCGAGCATAGAGGGGGGGAGGTTTAGCACCGTTATTTCTAGATTGCTGTGGCGCATCGATTCGATAGAAGCTGCGCTAGGCAATTACTTAAACGGTTTCGACTTCTTTTGTGTTTGCCGCTGCTTTATCTTCCAGTTGGTCGATTGCTGCGCGGAAGTCACGAACGCCTGCTGTGATGCCGTCTTTGTGGCCAAAGATATTTGTCGATGCAACCATCACGTCAATATCTTCATTAAGCAGTTCTTCGATGTTGTGGTTACGGATACCGCCATCAACACATAGCTCACAGTTAGGGTTGCGTTCGTTGATGAGTTCACGTGCTTCGCGGATCATTGCAATCGCAGATTTGCGCCATAACCATTCATCATCGCCATCAGTAATGCCGTGAATAACAATGTGTAAACGGTCTAGGTAGTAGATAGATTCTTTAACAAATGACACTGGCGTTAATGCACCAACGGTTAAACCAAATTTCATTCCGTGGTTTTGACAGTACTTAATGATGTAACACAGAGGAGCACCGATAAAATGCTCAGCTGGTAGAATCAGCATGTCTGCACCAGCAGCAGCGATTTTATCGATAAATAATTTGTCGCAATCTTTGAAGTAAGCGTGAACTTCAATTGGCTTTTCAGTGTAAGGACGAATGCCTTCAACAATTTGATGCCCCCCCATCAATTGCAGGTTTTTCAGGTCATGCATATCTGCTGCATCACAGTGGATGTAATCGGCACCAGCATCAGATACTTCTTTCACTACGTCTGCAATGTGGCCGTAATCTACGTGTGCTAATCCTGCGGCAATTTTTACTTTTTTCATGATTTATCCTTAGTAACTAAAAGTGTTTTGGCATGTGTGTTGGCCTTCTTGCACTATCAAGCGAAGGTACTGGCCAATTCCACAGCCGTTGTTATTGGTAACAATTAGATTAGCCATGCCTTTTAAAGCAGGGCTGGCATTAGCCATTGCGACAGGTTCTCCGACAAGTCGGAACATAGAGGCATCGTTGTCCCCATCCCCAAAAGCAATGGTGTTATGAGATGAAATTCTTTGGTCATTTAGCCACTGCTGAAGAGCGTGGCCTTTGGTGGCTGCTTTAGACGTAATGTCCAATTTATTCGGTGTTGATAAGTCAGCTTGGAAGTGCGTTTTTAAGGAATCTCGCAACTGGTTTAGAGATTCTTTGTCTTGGCTAGACACTAATACTTTGTATACATCGCCACTGCGAGCGATGAGTTCGGTCAGCGTTGGGATAATCTGCAGCTCCATTGCGGCATTAATAACCTCAGCCTTTTTTTCTAAACCCTTTGTATGAGTTGATTCTTTTTGAGCAAAGATGCCTTTACTTGAATAGATGGTGAAGGCGAAATGTCCATCATTCAGTAAGCTCAACAGACCCGTTAGTGATTCATGACTAATTGTGTGCTGATGTTGAACACGTTGTGTTTTAGGGTCATAAATATAGGCACCATTGCAGCAGATGATTGGTAGCGATAATTGAAGCTGGTCAACATATGGCATCATCAGCTGGTGCGGTCTACCACTCGCCAAGCTCACCTGATATCCATTATTAACTGCAAGACAAATCGCTTGTTTGTTAGTCACGCAGATCTGCTCAGCATCACTTAACAGTGTTCCATCTAAATCAATCATTACTGCTTGGTATTTCATTTTACTCTCCAGTGACTTCTCATGACGCAAATTGACTATAAGTGGTCAAATACGGTCACGTAAAGTCATTTTTGATTTATTATGAACAAAATAATGGTTTCGATCACATATTTAGAGTCAGATTAATTCAAAAGAGTTCATTTTGAGAATCTAATTGCTCAAAAGTTCATAATGCGTCAAAATAATTCAAAAGAACTTAATGGTATGAACAATGAATGAAGCTCAGCGTCATAGAAGCTTGTTAGATCATCTAACGAGTCATACGTTTATAACGACAAATGACTATGTGAAGATGTTAGATATCTCTTTATCTACAGCTCGTCGGGACATTACAAAGTTGGCGGAAGAAGGGAGGCTGAAAAAAATCCGTAATGGGGCAGAGGTAATCAATTTTGACTCGTCCCTAGCCGCAACTCATGCACCAAGCAGCTTTATCCCCTGCGAAACAGATATAGAAAGCTATGTAGCGAAAAAGCGAATTGCTAAAGCTGCGGCAGATATGTGTGAAGAACACGACAGTATTATTGTGAGTGGTAGCAATACGACTTTTTTGATGGGAGAGCATTTAGCGCATCGTGATGTGCAAGTTGTGACGAATTTTATGCCATTGGCTTATCAGCTGATTAGTCAAGATCATCAAAGTATCATCATACTTGGTGGCCAATATCTACCCGAACGTCAGATCACTATTTCTCCAGATGAAGAAGCAGCAGATGACCATAAAAGTCGTTTTGTCTTCTTTACGGGTACGGGTGTTACGACAGCGGGTGTGCATACCTCTGATCTATTGGTCTATATGGCAGAGAAAAAGCTGCTGGAGTATGGTGATCGTATTGTGGCTCTGATAGATAGCAGCAAAGTAGGTAAGCATGGTGGGAAGTTACTCGCTACCGCTTCTCAGATTGACACATTGATTACAGATGACGGCGCTGACCCTAAGGTGCTTGATGCTTTACGAGAACTTGGTGTGAAGATACAGGTAGTTTAGTTACGTGGAGAGTGCTGTTGCGGCGTTTGTTTTTGCTTTTGTCGTACTCTTGATTCTAGTAGAACATTATTACTGGCCGTGTGTGTGTTGTCCGAACCAAACCGCGGAAGAGTAAATTTCTTCAGATCATAGCTTTGTAAATGAAGTTCAGTGATGTTGTGGGGCTGAATAGAAGTTAATTGAACAAAAAATAGTCATTTTATTCAAATAACGCTTTACAACCTGGTCAGGATCACCAAGAATGTGCTTGCTCTGTTTTCAGGGTTATTAAATGAAACATCCAGTTGTAAAGTAAAACCCTTAGTATTGCTTCATTGTTATTCTCAGTGTTTCCCTTGGCTTCATAGATACATTAAATAATTCAAGCTTTCAGCGCATCGCACTTTTGGCGATTAATTTTTTATTTTTATATAAGGGACACATCATGTCTAACAAAACAAACGGCGTAGTAAAATGGTTTAACGAAGAGAAAGGCTTCGGTTTCCTAACTCAAGACAACGGCGGCGCTGACGTATTCGTACACTTCCGTGCAATCGCTTCTGAAGGTTTCAAGACTCTTAAAGAAGGCCAACAAGTGTCTTTCGAAGTAGAGCAAGGCCAAAAAGGTCTTCAAGCTGCAAACGTTGTAGCTCTATAAGATTTTAAGTCGGCGCAGGTTGCAATAGCAACTTGCGTCACTTTCTCTTTCAAACCAGTTTTCCCTCAGTTTTACCGTAACATTCTTCTCCACTTGCAACACCTCCTCTAAATATTAAAAATCCTTTTGTACACCTGTTCCGTTCTATCTATCGCTGTATCTATTTTTTGTGCTAAGTACATCTCCGGCGTAATAATTTGCTCACTTAGTCATCCTGATTGTCATTATTGTGTCCATAAAAAAAGCCCCTAAAACTAGGAGCTTCTCTTGATCTAATCAACACTGATTCAGCTAGTGACTATCCACACTGTGTTACTGACGAACTGTTATTCAATGTTCTGGATCTGAACGTTGATTATAATAATTAATTCATTTTAAATCATATGTTTGTGTCTGTATTTTATTTAATTTGTATTTTTAACCACCGATTTAACCACCATTGATTATCCAGCTATCCATTTTGGTTATTCCTTGGTGTTCACATATTGTGAACTAAGCTTGGTTTAGGTATAGTGTTCACATATAGTGAACAAGCTGGATAGTACATGCACGTTATAAGTAAGCAACCTTTTGAAAATGCGAAAAAACTCTATCCAAACGATTCCGATGCACTAGATGCAACGTACAAGGTGTTAAAAGAGAGTAAGGCAAAAAGCCCAGATGAGCTACGAAAAGTCTTTCCGTCACTAGACAACTTTAAATACGTTGATAAGTGGTGGGTGATTGATATTGGCGGTAACAACTTAAGGCTTATTGCATTTATCGAATTTGTAGGAGGTCGATGCTTCATTAAGAACATTGTCAGCCATGCCGAGTACGACCGCATTACAAAGCAATACCGTGAAAAGAAACTGAAGAGGTAACACTATGTTAGATATCGCTGTGTTAGACAAAGCCGCTAATCAACTGAACCAAGTAATGCCTTGGGTGAGTGGTATATCTTCGCCTGAGCAATATCAAGAGCTGATTGCCACGATGGAAGTGCTTATCGAAGATTATGACGCTCATCAGCCAGTGATTGACTTGATGTTTCCGGTGATTGAGAGGTATGAAGAAGAAGCTGAGCAGTTTAGTGAGTTTAATCAAGCTATTGATAAGCTTGAGCCAGGAATCGCCATGCTAAGAGTTATCATCGATCAGCACCAACTGACGTTAAGTGATTTCAAAGAAGAGATAGGTGCCAAATCGACGGTATCGATGATCTTAAGCGGGAAGCGCGCTCTAACGCTCAACCACATTAAGGCACTATCAGCGCGTTTTGGGGTGCCAGCTTCGTTGTTTATCGGTTAGTGGTAGTTTTGGCTATCGTTAATAAAAACCGAGATACTCATTCTAATAGCGTAGCTCTTATTAGTGGTTTCTCGGTTTTTGTCAAAGCACGAAGTGATAACAATATACCAAAATTTAAGGTACGGTTACTTGTTAAATCCCCGACTTTTTAAGAACTTCATTGAGATGACCGATTTATACCTATGCATTAAATGGATATATCAGTGGCTATTTTTAACTTATTGTAACTATAATGGATATTATTGTGTCTATTAAGGCTGCGCATGAACTTTTCACTTTTAGATGATACCGATGTAAGCCAAGCTTTTGCTATTCATCTGCGGGGTTTACGCAAACAAGCGAAGCTATCGCGAGAGGCGCTAGCCCAGCGTAGTTGTGTACCTGCTTCGACCATAAAAAAGTTTGAACTTACCGGACAAATATCATTTCGTCAGCTGCTGCTTTTGTGGCAGTCGCTGGATTCACTAGACAGGCTTTATCAACTGACACAAACAACGGCTGACCGTACCGCTTTACCGACCAGTATAGAAGAGGTGCTTAAAGATGAGCTTTAAATCCATTCAAAAGTTGAATGTGGAGCGCACTCTCACAACAGGCGAAACTGTATCTGTGGGTATATTGGCGCAAAACCGTCAGGGTGTTTTCTTTCAGTACGATGAAAGTTATCTAAGCACGTTTGGCAATTTATCCCCTTTTACTCTTCAAGGAGATGTGCGATTACAGCAAGCACCGAAAGGGCCACACCAAGGCGTTCACGGCGTTTTTGGCGATAGTCTTCCCGATGGTTGGGGTTTGCTGTTGCAGGATCGAGTATTCCGCCAACAAGGTATTTTGCCAGCACAAGTAACAGCAATGGACAGGTTGGCTTTTGTCGGTCAGCAAGGAATGGGGGCATTGTCTTTTACGCCTGTATCAGAGCTTTCATTAGATCAGCGTTCAGATATTGATTTGGAAACACTTGGGCTTGAAGCCCAAACCTTGTTCGACCAGTCCCTCTCTGACGATCTAGACGGTAGCACTCAGCAAGTGTTAGCAACGTTGGTAGCAGTCGGCAGCTCCGGCGGTGCTCGCCCTAAAGCGCAAATTTATATGCCTTCTGGTGACGCGACGCAATGCCGCACTTATGCACAATCTGGCGATGAAGCATGGTTAGTTAAGTTTACTTCGAAGAACTTAGCATTGGGCCACGAAGAAGGTTTGTGTGAAGCGGTCTATTTAGAAATGGCTGAATTGGCAAAATGTCAGCCACCGATTTGGCAGCTAATTGAAGCACCTGCGAGTAGCGGCGCTAAATCATGGCTTGCGTTAAAGCGTTTCGACTATTTACCCGCGCAGGATAAGGCAGGGCGTTTACATATGCACAGTGCTTGCGGCTTATTGGATGCTGATTTTCGAAGCCCGAGTTTAGATTACAGCGATCTGATTAAAGCCAGCCGTCAACTTTGTAAATCACCTGCTGCTGGGCAACTTCAATTTCGTCGCGCAATGTTTAACTTGTTTGCAGCTAACCAAGACGATCACAGTAAAAACTGGGGCTTTTTACAAGCCGATGATGGCTGTTGGCAACTCGCCCCATTTTACGATGTAACATTTAGCCCTCACCCTTTTAATGAACATGCCACCGCCTTTGCAGGATACGGAAAAGTACCACCACTCAAAGTGATGCAAAAGCTCGCTGCCAGTGCAGGTTTTGCTAATTGGAAGGAAGCACAGCAATGCATTAAAGAGGTAGTGGATGCCATTAGTCAGTTTAGGGCGCTTGCTGAGGAGCATGGGGTGAGTAAGACCACTGTGTTAGCAATAGAAAAAACACTCGCAGAGCGCAAGCAAGAAAATGCGACACTTTTAGCTTGAGATGATGTTGGTTTGAGGTGACGTAGCATTAAGAAAAATAAGACGAGTAGATAAAACATGAAACCAGGTCGAAATGAACCTTGCCCTTGTGGCAGTGGTAAAAAGTACAAACGTTGCTGCATGAACAGTATCTCTAAGCAACACGCATCAATGTTGGATGATATTGAGCAAGTTGCTGCAATGAACCCTAATTTGTCTTTAGAAGAACTCAATATCGTTGCAGAGCAAAAAATGAAGGCGGCTAATGATCGGCCTCATCCTGACTTTTGTGGCCTTTCGCCAGCACAAATGAATAATTGGTTATATGCGCCTTTCAGTGAGTTGAAAGGGGTACTAATACACACGCCAGATAACCTAATAACTAGTCCAGTGATGCGTTACTTAGCATTGATATTAGAGGAAGGCATGCAAGGCGACGGCTCGTTTAAAGCCACCAGTAAAGGTAACTTACCGACAAAAATTGTTAAGCAGTCTAATGAGTTATTGCCAGAGTTTGCAGTATCTCAATTTGAACGACATATCAGCATCAGTGAATATGCAGGCAGTAACGAAGATAAGTTTAATGCCCTACATTACAGCCGAGTGCTGGCAGAGATCGCAGGTATTATCTATCGCAGAAGTGGCCATTATCATGTTAAAAAAATAGCTCAAAAGCAGTACCTAACGCACGGTATTCAAGCGTTCTTTATCCCTATGCTCAAAGCTGCAACTTCTCAGTACAATTGGGGGTACCTAGATGGATGGGAGCACGATATTGATCTAAGAACCTTCTGGCTATTTATGTTGTGGCGCTTGCAAAGTCATGGCGACACAAAGCAGTTGATTGAAGAGGTAATGACCGCATTCCCAGACTTACTGCTGAGATGCCCTGAAGATGAGTACTCGTCCCCAAGTCAGCTACTAGGCACAATGATTGAATCGCGCTTTATTAAACGCTTCCTGGAGTTTTGGGGCTTTGTGACGGTTGCTCCAATGAGGCATGTTAATGAGCTTAGAGCGTCGGATAAAGTAGAAGTGCAGCCATTGATGAAGCAAGTTTTCCAATTCGATGTTTAGCGTGAATTAGAAGCTCAGGGTTAGGCCTTTCAGCTTGAGAGTTTGCCAGGTTGTTTCGAGAATGAGAGTAATCGTACATAGGCTTATTTGTTTGATGATTGCTTCATAACATCAATGAATCAAGTTGTTTTAGTCTAGTTTTAGCTTTCAAGCTTATGATAAGTATAAATTTAAATTTGCTTGATCGTTGCTTGATAGCTTTCTTAGACTTGGCTTTGTATATAGCTTGCGCCAACCTATAAGTAAAACCAATACAGATATATTTCATCTTCCTGGATAAACCGACAACCAGGAGAATATGATGGAAATTATTCAAAGCCGCAGTGACCGCTTTCTTCGACTAAACGATGTGATGGAAACAACGACACTCTGCCGTAGCAGTATTTACAACCTGATTAAAGCTGGCGATTTCCCTAGTAACTACACCATTATGGGCAAGCGAAAAGCCTGGCTAGAAAGTGAAGTGCAAGCATGGTTGCTAGCGAGAGTCAGTGCTTCTTGTTTGAGGTAGTAGCTAGATAAGAAACCATCGCTAATCTATAGTTGTTTAGCGATGGTTTTCCATGACTCATATGGTGTATTTATGGGAGCTATTTAATGTCGTGATTCTAAAGTTTAGCTATAAAGAAATCACCTCAATTTTTCATATCTGTCATCAATGAGCTTTTTGATCACATCGCTAATATTCGAATCATCCTGCTCCACCAGCCATGTCAGCCGAGTTTTAGTACGGTCTGTCATAGAAACACTGTAAGGGCGTTTGCCTTTTGTTTTTTCTCGAAACTTCTTCTGATTCCAAGAGGCTTTCATTTTCCTGATGGTTAGTTCTGTTTCCAATGGGTACATCAATAGGTGATAGTCAAAATATGCGACTAGTGCATGATAGCTTTCACTTTCTGATATAGGGTCCCAAGGTAAAGAAAATCTGATTGTGTTCTTAGACAGATAGTCAATGCATGACTCAATCTGGTTAGGATTCTTCTGGTCAAACCATTTGACTAACTTGCGATGTTCCGAAGAGGAGTAGCACATTTGCCAAAGATCATTAACTAAGTCAATCAAGTACTCTTGGCCCTCTAGATTGATGTTACTTTTCAGAAATATCTTTCTTATCAATCGGTATCTTGATTTCAATTCTGTTAGGGATCTCAAGCTGTCACGTGGGATATTTAACTTCAATGAAACAGGGTTTTTCAGATAATCTCGAGATCTTGGCCAACGTCGCATACTTCCATTTTGGAAGGGGGAGAAATTATACTTATCGTCGTCTGATTTGTCTCTGCGTGAGCTTTTTAGTAAAAAAGTCAGAACAAACCCGCAAGCTCTATAACTTGTCTTTAGATGTAAAAACTCGTCATCATGTAGCCGTTCAGCTTGAAAGAAATCATTCTCAATTTCTTTCAATGGTACTTTCGTAAGAGTTTGCTTTTCTATCCTTTCAACAGATTCATTTAGGACTCTGTTGGCTCTCTTTAGCGTTCTACATTCATCAATTAAGGTTTTTATTCCCCCTTCATTTTCGTACCTGTTATCCAGTTCCAACGCATAGAACATAGCTTCTATCCAGGAGTGAACATGTAACAACTCTTCTGTATCCACAGAGTAACCCCTTAAAATTACATATTTTTTTAATGATGTTTTTATAATAATTTAAAGTCAAATATCATTTCATTTAATATTGATTACATAGTAATTTTTTGGTGTTTTTTTGTCGTTCTATTTTTTGATTAGGTAATGATTGCTCTAGGCTTAAAGTGATTTTCCCTTTGAAAAGGAATAACTTGAGAGTGAATTTCATACTTTGTGTGATAGATGAAGTGTTGTCAGAGCTGGTTTGTGACCGAGTAACAAGCCAATTTTAAGTGACGGTATGGTTAGTATATGTAGGTAAAGGAGTTAGCTAGAGGGAATAGACCTACCTCAAGTAGGTTAGGAAGTAAGGTGAAAAAATATATGAGTAGAGATACCTGTAGATGAACAACACAGGAATCAATCTCATGAAGAAATCTACCTACCAAGGACTACCAACATTAGGCCTATCCTATGAGCTTAACAACGATTACTTAGAAGTTATCCGTGTACCAATGGATAATGCAATGGATGAGTACCCGCGGGTTTTTGCTGTTCGGTTTGACCTTCGTCAACCCCAAGGTGCTTTACTTGACTGTCTTAGCCGTGATGAAATCTTGGGCAACGAAGCTTTAGGTATTCATCGTACAGATTTAGCTACTCGATTTGTTCAGTCGTTCAAGGCCAAACTTAAGGCACATGAAAGAAGATGTCACCGCAAAGGAACAAGAGTTTATCCCTGTACTGTTAGGTTCGCGTGGGTTAGGGAGCGTGATAAATCGGCACACGACCACTATCACTTTGTCTTATTCCTGAATGAAGACCGTTTTGGTAGGTTGGGCAATACTATAAGATCAGGCTCTCTAGCATGGACTATCACCAGTGCTTGGGCTAGTGCATTGAATTGTGATGTTAGTACTATCCGCCGTCTTGTGCACTTCCCTGACAATGCATGTTATGTCCTTGATAGAAAAAGCGAGGACCTTATTGAACAATTTAACGACTTATTCAATAGGCTCAGTTATTTTGCTAAGTATGCCACGAAGCATTATGACGAAGGTCATCGATGTATAGGTCGAAGTATTCGTTAGGTTCGAACCTAGGTCTTTATCTAGAAAGCAAAAAATAAAGGGGAGTGAATCCCCTTATCCTTTGTGACGATGTCTCAAATCCCATACACGCCACTGACTAGCTTTAATGTGCGCATGAGCATCACGTTTAAGCTGAGTTAATGTAAACGTGTTTGAGAATATGTCACCACTTAGGCAGTGGCTACAGAACTGATGGCAGTTTTCATTTAACAGGGAGTAGTCTGTTTGTACACCGAGCATAGCTCCTGCTATTTGAGCAGTAGACTCATTGCCAATGGCTCTACCTTGGGTATTGCAACTGACGTAAATCGAAAGGGCTGTGGTATCCGCCAGAAACTGACGAATTGATGTAGCTTCGATAAGGCCTTTGCCATTACGATGGATGATACGTCCATTTCCCATGTATACACCTGAATGCTCAGCATAGCCAAATGCGAGATCGCAATACACAATGCTCCCCCTTACTGGACCGTCGGTTTTCCAGAATAAATTTTGGATTAAACTTTTCGATAAGCTGCCTACAACAAAGCTCCCTATTGCGTGATATGGATTCATGTTATTTACCTCTCAAATGTGATGATAACGAAACTCAAAAGGGCTCTGAGCTTAATGTTTATAAGGGATTAGCGGTCCCGCCCCCTGAGTAAATGTTCATGCTTAAAGTTCAAGAGAAACAAAGTCTTTATCGACTTCATCTTGAGTGATTCCTATATAGCGAAGCGTCACGCCTTCTGAAGTATGGCGAAGCATTTTCATGACACGGCCTATATCTTTTGTGGATTGATAAAGAAAGTAACCTCGGGTCTTTCTCATCGAATGAGTACCTAAAGCGATATTCAGCTCTTGGCCTACTTGCTGAAATGCCATGGACACAGCGCGTCGCGAGATTGGCTGGGGTGGTTTGTTTTTCAACTGTTGGCATCGGTGGGATTGAAACAAATAGATGTGGTCGGGATGTTGCTCTCTCAATCTAGCGATGTGCTGCTGCGCTTTGGTATTGAGTTGAATGTTGGCGAGCTTGCCTGTTTTACTCTCACGAATAATGACTCGGTCGCCATGAATGTCTTCAAAGCGGATCGATAATAAATCAGAAATCCGCAGTGCCAGGTTTAATCCGATATGCCACACATCGGCCATTTGTGGATTACAGCGAATACTCAACAGATGACCAACTAGGCGTATGGTGTCATCGTCTTTGACTGCTTGGACCTCAGCCATAATCTGCTTCCTTTTTTGTCTGTAGAAGGGTGTTTTGGGAAGCACAGAGCCGATGATATTAAAGAGTCCTTATACATCAAGGGATTGATGCTTCCCGTTTTAACAATATGGGAAGCAGCCTCGTTTTGGCTCTGTGCTGGTGGTTGTGCTGAATGTTTGTGATATGAAGTGGAGCGGGACGGTGAGTGGATAGGGTTGCTACGAGTGATGATTAACTGTACTCAACCTGAACTTGGTCGTAGGCGTTCATTTCTACATAAGCTAGAAAGTTACACTCCCACATTTCATATAGCTCGGTTGTTTCTTGCAGGTACATACCAAGCCATCCGCTGAAACGAGCGAAAGCGACGTTGTTAGCAAAATCAAAAGCTAAGTCAGGAACGAGCTCTGGTGTACCGGTTCCCACATAAACAAGGTCAGTGATTTCAATAAGAGCGATATGGCTATCTTTGATATCTACCGTAATAGATACAGGGTGAAAGCCGCCGTCTTTCGGGTGGTAATTGGTATCTTGAAAACAGATGGTCATTTTTCCTCGGTAATTAACATCATCAATAGAGCGTTTGATTAGGTCTTTCAGTTGATGTGAAGGCTTAGCTCGCTTGCACGCGAACATAGCCAGATTGGCTGCTTGATTCATAGGAACCTCTTTGAAATAAGTTAGGATTAACGAACGGATGTGATGTTGATTGAGATAGCAGGTTGCGTGATGAGAGTGTGAGTGATGGCTTTAAGCCAGCTAGCAAGTAAGGTTTGAACTTCTGGCCGTTGTAAGTTGCACTGCTTAATCTCTGGGTGGTAGAACCAACACCCTGCGAAGTTGAAATACAGCGATAATTCTTTTTGTGGCTTACCAGTAACCATCACATCAAAGGTGGCAATAAAGCGAAGTTGCCAAGGTGTTTTGCTTGATGTTCGCTCTAATTGAATTTCGATTGGTTGAAAGCGACTATTTATATCTTTAGAGCGTATGTTTAACGCTACCCGCTCGACTGTATTGGGGATGACGTTTTCAGACATAAGTGCTTCAAGAAAACAATGCATGGGACTAACGAGTTCATCATTTACCCCTGAAATAACAAACTTATTCATACCCACCCCTTTTCTGCAAATGACACACAATCCTCACCCACAACGATGTGGTCCAACACTCGGATATCCACCAGCTTGAGAGCATCTACTAAACGCTGTGTAATGCGTCTATCTGCTTGAGAGGGCTCAGCAATACCTGAAGGATGGTTATGAGAAAAAACGACGGCAGCAGCGTTATGGTTTAGTGCTGCTTTGAGTACCTCGCGTGGGTAAATAGAGGCAGCATCGATAGTGCCAAAGAACAACTTTTCAAAACTGATCAATTGATGTTGATTATCAAGAAACATCACGGCGAACACTTCGCGGTCATGAGCCCCTAACTTGAGCTTTAAATATTCCTTAACATTGGTTGGGTTAGTGAACGTGCCTTCTCGCTTGTATTTCGCAGCCAGTGCTTCGGCTGCACGCTCTAGCAGTTCATTTAACTCTGAAGTTTTGAATGGGTAATCGTGTTGGTTGTTGGCGTTACGCATAAGAGCTCCTTCGATTATCTGTATGGTTATGCGTACTGATGAAATATATCTGAGAGTATTTTGAATCGGGGTGTGAGGTGGGAGTATTTCCAGAGACAGGTAAAAAATAACTCTCTTGCCGTTGTTATGTAGCAATCGCAATAGAGCGACGAATGAACAATCAACACAATTAGCTGGTGCAAAGGATGTATCGGCTTTTTAGTCTCTGGAGAGTATAAAAATGAAAAAAGAAATTTATGTAGAAGCAGCCATCGTAGAGAAGCGAAGAGGACGACTCTCTGCTGGGTTAGGGCAGGTTGTATTCGATGACTATGAAAGAATAGCGGGTGAAGACTGGTTGTTCCTTGATAGCATCGTAGACCGTAATTACGCAGAGTTATCAGCACTTGCTTTTGGGCTAGAGCGTGCTTGTGATGGCGATATTATTTATTTAAGCAGTGACTATTGCGTTGATGGTTTTAATGACTGGCTTGATGGTTGGAAACGTCGAAATTGGCGTAAAGCAAATAAAAAGCCGATAGCTCATCAAGACCTTTGGGAGCTAGTGGATAAACGAAGTGCAGATAAACAAGTTGAGGTGAGGAAAGCAGCTGCTTGCTCCGCAGGAAAAGATGCCGCTTATAGATACGCAGTCGCAGTGGCGAATGGCCAGTTGTAATAATAATGAATCACTTGTTGGCATAGCCAGCAAGTGATTCTTGTTTGTGTGCAACCCTAATATGTCTGTTTAATCATCTCCTGACAGTAGGTTAGATAGGTAAAAGTAAAAAATAACGCAGAGGCCTTTGTTATGAGTTGAACTACATAACAAGGTTTCAAAATGAAATTTCTTAAATTACAACAAGTCATGGATAAAACAACACTCTGTCGAAGCAGCATCTACAACTTGATTAAGGCTGGTGAATTTCCTAAGAATGTAACCGTGATGGGTAAGCGCAAGGCTTGGCTGGAAAGTGAGGTAGAAGATTGGATGATAGAGAAGTTGCAAGCAGCAGAGCTCGATTAAGATTGCATAATAAGTATATAAAACAACAGTCACATAAAAACATATCTACACATTGTCCATTCCCTAATTTTCCCATATTCTCTCATATCAACTTTGATGACTAAACCAATATGAGATAGCACTTTGAATGGTTGACCAAATCCTAACGCTTAAAGAAGTAGCGGCTTATCTAAAGTTAGCCGAGAAAACAGCATACAGATTAGCAAGCGAAGGCAAGCTACCAGGCTTTAAGGTTGGTGGATCATGGCGCTTTAAGCGAGAAGATTTAGAAGTTTGGATAGAAATACAAAAGGACAATGGATGATCCCCAGTTACCAAGAGTTTATGCGCCCATTTCTTGAAATCGCAAAGGATGCCAATGGGAAAGAAGTAAAACTAAGGGATGTGATTAATCAGTTAGCACAACGGTTCAATCTCTCAGAAGAAGATCGGGAAGAGCGATTGCCGAGCGGTAAACAAACCATCCTTGACAACCGTATTGGCTGGGCACGCACTTACCTTACTAAAGCAGGTTTGCTTGAAGCTACTAAGCGAGCACACTTCATTATTACAGATAGAGGCATTCAAGCGCTGCAAGATAAAGGTGCGGTTATCAATAATCAATACTTAAAGCAGTTTGATGAGTTTGTTGCGTTCAAAGAACAGAAGAATGACTCTTTAAGTTCGCAAACAGCCTCTACTGAAGTAATTGAAGATACAGTAGATGAAATCACTCCAGATGAAGTGTTAAGAGCTGCGTATAAACAAATCAATGATGCCCTGGCCTCAGATATCTTATCCCGAACACGTAAAGTAACCCCTGCTTTCTTTGAGCAACTACTTATCGATCTGCTATTAGCTATGGGTTACGGCGGAAGTGATGAAGGTATGGCTCATACTCTTGGAAAAAGTGGTGATAACGGTGTTGATGGCGTAATCAATCAAGATCCACTTGGTGTTGATCAGGTCTACATCCAGGCTAAGCGATATGCTGATGGTAATAATGTTGGCGCAGGTGAAATTCGAGACTTCTTTGGTGCACTCAATCTGAAGAAGGCACAGAAAGGGATTTTTATTACCACTTCAGAATTTACCTCATCAGCTATTCAAACAGCGAAAGACCTTGGTATGCGTATCGTGCTTATCAATGGTAAAGAGTTGGCAAAACTGATGCTGCGCTACAACATTGGTAGCCGAGATGAAGATGTATTGCACCTGAAGAAAATCGATGAAGAATTTTTTGAGAATTAATAGAGACATCATGACCAAACAAAACGAAGATACACGGGTAAAGATACCAACCATATTGCACCTTACCCGCCTAGGGTATAAGTACTTATCTTTAAAGCAGGCTACTTGGTGCACTGATACCAACATTTTCCCGGATATCTTCAAAGAGTCGATTGAGCGTATTAATCCTGGAGTGGATGATGGAGATGTTGAACGCTGCTTGGATGACTTAAAGTTAAGCTTAGACAATGAAGATCTTGGCCGTGCTTTTTATGAAAAACTGACGAGTCGTTCCGGTACAAAGCTCATTGATTTTGATGACTTCTCAAAAAATAGCCTACACGTAGTAACAGAGCTTACATACAAGAACGGTGATGAAAAGTTTCGTCCAGATATCATTCTGCTCATTAATGGTATGCCTTTAGTCTTTATTGAGGTGAAAAAACCAAATAATAAAGATGGTGTTCTAGATGAACGAAAACGAATCAATGAACGTTTCCAAAACCCCAAATTTAGACGCTTCGTTAACATTACTCAGCTCATGCTGTTTTCTAATAACATGGAGTACGATGATGGTAGCCCCGAGCCTATTCAAGGGGCGTTCTATGCGAGTTCATCTTATACAAAGCCTACCTTCAACTACTTCCGAGAAGAAGAAGTTCTTAATCTTACTAAGCTACTTAAGCCTTTAGCTGATGATACTGAGAACTTTGTTCTAAAAGATAATAACTACACTGTTATTAAACATAGTCCTGAGTTCCTCACTAACAAAGGCCATGATGCGCCAACTAATAGAATATGCACATCACTACTTAACCCTGAGCGCCTTGCATTCATGCTGAGATATTCTCTAGCGTATGTTAAAGAAACAGATGGTCTGCAAAAACACGTGATGCGCTATCCGCAGCTGTTTGCAACCAAAGCAATTGAAAGTAAGTTAAGTGAAGGCATTAAGAAAGGCATTATTTGGCATACTCAGGGAAGTGGAAAAACGGCTCTGGCCTATTACAACGTAAGGCACTTAACCGATTACTATCAAAAGCAACACATAATCCCTAAGTTTTATTTTATTGTTGACCGGATTGATCTACTTATTCAGGCACAGCGTGAATTTACGAGTCGTGGGTTAATGGTTCATACAGTGAACTCTAGAGAAGCTTTTGCTCAGAGTATCAAGGCAACTAAGGTGATCCATAATGATTCGGGTAAGCCGGAGATCACCGTTGTTAATATTCAAAAGTTCGAGGATGACCCTAGTGTTTTACGAACCGTAGATTATGACGTCAATATCCAACGTGTTTACTTTTTAGATGAAGTGCATCGTAGCTACAACCCTAAAGGTAGTTTCTTAGCCAACCTCACCCAGTCAGATCCCAATGCAATTAAGATTGGTTTAACAGGTACTCCGTTACTGTTAGCAGAAAAAGATAAAGATCCGACTAACGAGTCCAAAGCATTTAGCTCTAAACAGATTTTTGGTAATTACATCCACAAGTATTATTACAACGCGTCAATTGCAGATGGCTATACCTTACGTTTAATTCGTGAAGAGATTGCTAGCAACTATGTAATGGCAATGCGTGAAGCTCTTCAAGAGGTCGAGTTACTGCAAGGCAGTATTGATAAAAAGCAAGCTTATGCCCATCCTAGATTCGTAGAACCTATGCTGAGCTACATCGTTCAGGACTTTGAAAAAAGCCGCTCTTCGTGGGGAGATAACAGTATTGGTGGAATGGTGATTTGTGATAGCTCTGAACAAGCAAAAGAATTGTTCAAACAGTTTAATGCTATTTATGCCACCAAGCCTGTTTTACCTGCCAGTTCTAAGTCTGAAAAGGCACGGATAAAAGAAAGTGCTATCCATGAGCCAAGGGCTAGCTACAACGAAAAGTTAAAACGAGATAACCAAGTACATTCAGCTGCTCTGATTTTACATGACGTAGGTAGCAAGGAAGAGCGTAAAGAGTGGGTAGAGCAATATAAAGCAGGTGAAATAGACTTCGTGTTTGTCTACAACATGCTGCTTACGGGCTTTGATGCTAAACGACTGAAAAAGCTTTATTTGGGTCGAGTCATTAAAAAGCACAACCTACTTCAAGCGTTAACACGTGTAAACCGCACCTACAAAGAGTTCCGCTATGGTTACGTAGTTGATTTTGCTGATATCAGCGCTGAATTTGACGCGACCAATAAAGCCTATTTTGATGAGTTAAAAAGTGAACTTGGCGATGAAATGGACAGTTATTCCAACTTGTTCAAAAGCCATGAAGAAGTGCGCGAAGAGATTGAGCACATAAAAGGTGTGTTATTCCAATTCGATACTGAGAACACTGAATTGTTCCAGCAACAGATTGGCCAGATCTCAGATCGCAAACAGATACTCGCTTTAAAAAAAGCCTTAGAGAGTGCCAAAGACCTGTATAATCTTATCCGCCTTCAAGGGGATACTGAGCAGCTTCAAGAGCTAGATTTTGCAAAGCTTAACGTCTTATACCGATATACCAATGCTCAATTGGGGAAATTGAACCTAAAAGAGCAAATAGAGAACAGTACCGATACCACTAACTTACTAAATGCGGCGCTAGAAGATGTCGTATTTATGTTTACCAAGGTCGGTGAAAGTGAACTTAAGTTAGCAGACGAACTTAAAAACACCTTACGCAAAACCCGTGAGGCTTTGGCTGGTAACATAGACCAAGCTGCCCCGAAATTTATTGCTTTGAAAGAAGAGTTAGAACGCCTATTCAAAACTAAGAATTTGAGTGAAGTAAGCCAAGAACAGATGGATCAGAACATCGGTGCTTTGCGAAAGATTCATGAGCGAGTAAAGTTGCTTAACCAAGAAAACAGCCGTTATAAGGCTAAGTACCTAGGTGATGAAAAGTACGCTAGAACTCATAAGCGACTCCTTGAGGGGGAACGAGGAGAAGGCCAGCATAGTAAGCTGTTTGAGAGCACTGAAAACTTAGTTGAACGCCGTATCTTTGATGCGCTAGCTGCAATCAAGCAGCTAACCGATGAGCAAGTGTTGAACAATCAGCAGTTACTCAATAACGAGAGCTATTTTGAACGTACAGTAATGCCTAATACCATCAAACAGTTCAAAATGGAGCAAAAAATCAACTTAACTCCCGTAGCTGCGAAGCATATCAATACGTTGGTGGTACGTGAGTATTTAAACGAATTTAACGGCAGAACGCCGTGGTAGGACAAAATGGTAGAACAAGATTTCCAAAGTAAAACTAAACAATTGATTGATGACTTAAAATCAACATGTGCCCGTAACGGTTTAGGTAATGACGCGAGTGAATTTAAGATCATTACTCAGGTATTCTTGTATAAGCTATTGAACGATAAGTTCACCTACGAAACGAAACAAATTGAACCCAAGCTGGAAAGCAGTGATAACTGGGAACAAGCGTTTATCGCACTAAACGATGATGAGCGAGAAATGCTGGCGATGCAGCTGCCAGCTGATGCTGCAGAGCTAAAACAAGAGCACTTCATTTCAACCTTATTTGCGAAACAAAATGAAGCCGACTTCGCTAAGTTGTTCGATGACACATTGCGTGATATTTCTATGCTCAACAGTGATACTTTCTCAGTAATGACCGACTCTGGAGAGAAGGTCGCTCTATTCGAATCTATCAGTGAGTACGTGACCGTTAGTAAGCGTGATGATTTCTGTCGCGCAATCATTAATAGCATTGCTGAGTTTAGCTTTGAGCGTATTTTTACCCAAAAGTATGACTTCTATGCCGTGATCTTTGAATACCTAATCAAAGACTACAACAGCAATTCAGGTGGCAAATATGCTGAGTACTACACGCCTCATGCCGTTGCTCGTATTATGGCTAACATTCTTGTACCAGAAGAGCAGCAAGGAAAAGTCAGTAATGTAAGTTGTTACGACCCATCGGCAGGGTCTGGTACGTTGTTGATGAATGTGGCACACGCCATTGGTGAAAGCAGATGCTCAATATTTACTCAGGATATCTCGAAGAAATCATCGAATTTATTACGGTTGAACTTAATCCTAAACAATTTGGTACATTCAATTCCTAATGTGATTGAAGGTGACACTATGCGTCATCCTCACCACAAAGATGGCGCCGTCTTAAAGCAGTTTGATTACATCGTTTCTAACCCACCATTTAAGCTTGATTTTAGTGATATCCACGAAGAGCTGGAGGGGAAGGATCATAAAAAACGCTTCTTTGCTGGCGTACCTAAAGTACCAGCAAAAGCCAAAGATAAGATGGCAATCTACCAATTATTTTTACAGCATATCGTTTCATCATTAAAACCTGGTGGGAAAGCGGCGGTAGTATTGCCAACAGGTTTCGTTACCGCTCAGTCCGGTATTGACAAGAAAATCCGTCAATACTTAGTCGATAAAAAAATGCTGGCTGGTGTAGTGTCGATGCCAGCCAACATTTTTGCCACCACAGGTACTAACGTTTCTATCCTGTTTATCGATGATACTAATAAAGATAAAGTGGTTTTGATTGATGCATCTAACCTCGGTAAAAAGGTAAAAGAAGGAAAAAACCAAAAGACGGTGCTAACGGTCGAAGAAGAGCAGCAAATTATTGATGTATTTAAAGCTAAAGAAGCCGTGGACGATTTCTCTGTTGTAGTTGATTATGCCGATATTGAAGCCAAAAACCATAGCCTAAGTGCTGGACAGTATTTTGAAGCGAAAATTGAATATGCTGATATTAGCAAAGAACAGTTTGCTGAAGAGATACAGAGGATTACAAGTAATCTAGATAACTTATTTAAAGATTCGGCAGAATTAGAATTAAATATAAAGCAGCAACTGTCAGGGTTAAAGTATGATCTTTAATGAGTCTAAGTATAACGAACATTGGCAAGATAAAAAGTTGTCTGACTTAGGTGCCTTTCGACGTGGGAAATCACGTCATCGACCTCGTAATGATCCTAAACTTTTTGAGAATGGTATATACCCATTAGTGCAAACGGGCGAGGTTAAGAGTACAGAACTTTACATTCGTAGCCACAGTGCAGCTTATAGTGAACTTGGTTTAGCTCAAAGCGCTATTTGGCCAGAAAATACCTTGTGTATAACCATTGCAGCAAATATAGCTGAAACAGCTCTTTTAGGTTATCCAATGTGTTTTCCTGATAGTGTAGTTGGCTTTAATGCTGATTCAGAAGAATCTTCTGAGCTTTTTATGCATTATGTGTTCACGTATATCAGAAAAGCGATTCAAAACTCTGCAAGTGGAAGCATCCAAGACAACATTAATATTGATTACCTAACAGCGCTAAGATTTAAAGTACCTGTTAAGACTTATCAAGATAAAATCGTTGAAGTACTTTCTTTACTAGACAAAAAACTTGAACTTAATAATCGTATACATAGCGAACTAGAAGCTATGGTAAAAATTGTCTATGACTACTGGTTCGTACAGTTTGATTTTCCGGATACAGACGGAAAGCCTTACAAAACATCTGGCGGGAAGATGGTTTATAACGAAGGGTTGAAACGCGAAATCCCTAATGGTTGGCAAGTAAAGGAGTTATCTGAAATCGCTACAATTAAGGCAGGTGGTGATAAGCCAAAGGTGTTTTCTGAAGAAGTTACTCTTAAATGCTCAGTTCCAATTTACTCAAATGGAGTTAAAGACTATGGACTCTATGGCTACACGGATCAAGCTAAGATAAAAGAGCCGAGTGTAACTATATCCGCAAGAGGGACTATTGGAGTTAGCTTTTTAAGAATGATTCCATTTGTACCAATCATTAGGCTTATTGTTGTTACGCCAAACGATCAGGCCTACTTAAAATATATAGACGAATACATAAAGTCTATAGAGTTTGATAACTCGGGTTCAGTCCAGAGGCAATTGACTGCCCCCCAAGTTTCTCGACAAAAGATAATATTGCCATACAAAGACCTACTAGAAAAGTTCGTGTGTGTAACATCGAATGGCGTAAGTAAAATTGAAAATATTAAAGCAGAGAATAGTGAGCTGATTAAGCTAAGAGATTGGCTTCTCCCAATGCTAATGAATGGTCAAGTTACGGTGAAATGATGAATGTTGCGTATCGGCTATTGCTCACTGTTACCGCAACTTCTTTGTTGTTGATGATCTTTGTGGTGCAGAAGGGCTACACGTTAGGTTACTTTTTTGATAAGTGCACATACTTAGCCACCTTGCCGAACGCAATTTCATACATTATTTACCTCCTAATACCAATCTCGTTAAGTGGGCTGAGTATTTTCTTCAGTCAATACCTTGGTAAAGATGAGTTCAAAGCGGGACAGGTGGTTGAGGTTGAACATGCTAATAACAGCTTTCTTCCTAGCTACTTAGGCTACTTTTTTGTTGCATTAAGTATCGGCAACTGGGAAACCTTGTTTTTTGTCTATGGTGTCCTGTTCGTGTTTACTTTCTTATCACAGGCGCTTTACTTCAACCCACTATTTTTATTGTTTGGATTTGAGTTCTACAACATCACAACGAAAAATGGTGCAACCATCTTTTTGATAAGCCGAGAGCGCTATAAAACACCAGGTGATATAGTGATAGGCAAAGCTTATCGTATTAATAATTATACATTTATTGAGCGAGGGTAATCGTGGATTCAGTACTGACTAAAGTTAAAGGTCGCAATAAAAAGAATGTCTTTAAGTTGCTTTCCGACGAAACACTGTTCGAGGAGTTGCTCGTTACTGATGATGCCTGTGTCGATTATGCCCCTGACCACAACCTAGACGAGGATTCGTGGTTTAAAATCGATAACTTTAGTCAACAGCCATACTGTCTTGATATTCTTAAAGTCGATTTTGATTCAAAAGATTATGACGACCTTCCAAAAGCTAAGTTCAAAGATATTGTTCAGCTTTATGCTATTCAAGGCGATGATTTTTATTTTCAAAAAATAACGCCTTCTCTTTTTGTTACCAAGAAGATGATTGCATTCGGCGAAGCCGCGGAGCTTGAAAGTACTGAAAAGCGTTTGGTAGTTAATCAAGTGGCTGATGCTGTCTACTACAAAGCGCAGGATAAGTTAGTATTTAAGAGCCTAACGACAATATCTAGCATCTTTAAAGGCATTGATGAGCTCTACAAAGAAGCTACAAAAGAAGAGGTTGAAAGGTTCTTAGAAGAGGACTTTATCGAACTTTCTGATGGCTATGATACGTCTAAAGTATCGAAGCCTAATCGTAAACGTATCGCATTGGCAATGGGTACACTGGCGGCATTACCAGTGGAAGAGCGAGATCAAATGTACTCGTATATTCATAGTTACTGTGAGCAAAAGTTAACGTTCGATAAAGAAAACAGTAAGTTTGAAATCAACTCAGACGATGAGCTCAAATATTTGCTCTACGGTATTGAACAGCGTTTTTACACTACACCTTTAGGGCATGAAAAGCGTTTGGCTAACTCTGTACAGGCTATGGATTAATACTCTTTTAAGAGTAGTGTTGTTTATTTTCTTAGGTTAAGGGTTCTAATGGCTTACAAAAGAGCAGATATCAGAGAGCAAAAACTTATCTATCACATTACAGATATAATGAATCTTGATTCGATATTAAGTGAAGGTATAAAGCCAAGGTGTGAACTTGCTGGTTTTTCTGATGTTGCAGATCCGGAGATACTTGAGAAAAGAAAGCGGTTAAACCTTGATGAGAAAGTTCCTTTTCATTTTTTTGCCAATAACCCTTTTGACGGAGGCGTTGTCAAAGCCAATCCAACAAAGGCATTTGTTATCCTCGGCATTTTGAGAGCTCATTCTAAATCACAAAATTGGGAAGTAATCCCCCGTCATCCGTTAGCGAATGAATTAATCTCGTTAATGACATACGATGAAGGAATGGAAGCTATTGATTGGGGCGCAATGAATACACGGGACTACAGTGATGCAAATAGCAAGAGTGTTTGTATGGCTGAATGCCTTGCTCCTGGAATTGTAAATGCGGACCACATTTATACCATTTTTGTTAAAACAGATGATTGTGAAGCTAGAGTGACTAAAATGGTAAGACAGTACAAGTTAAGCTTATACGTCAATAAACGCCCCAACATGTTTCCAAGAGTTATGACATGACAGTAAAAGTTTCACACATCACACATATTGATAACCTCGGTAGTATCTTACAACAATCATGTCTGTGGTCTGATGATAAGCGTCTTGAACTAGGGTTAGTGAATCAGAATATAGGTTATAACCATATTAAACAGCGCCGTCTTGTACGGCCTGTAAATGTGGCTGCTGGCGGAACTATCGGTCAGTATGTGCCTTTTAACTTCTGTCCTCGTTCTGTCATGCTGTTTGTTATCTATAAGGGGCACCCTGATTTTCAAGGTGGTCAAGACCGAGTGCTACACTTAATTAGTGATACAGATACTATTCGTTTTAGCAATCAGCATTGTTTCTTCACCGACATCCATGCAGATTTAGATTATGCCGAGCAGATTGATGACTTTGATCGGATTGGTGAACTGGATATTCAGCGGATTATTAATGAGAAGTACTGGCAAGATTTTAAAGAAGAAAAGCAAGCTGAGTTCTTAGCTTTTGAATCAGTGCAATGGACCACAATTAAGCAAATTGGCGTTAAGACGGAAGCTATTGCAGGTGAGGTCAATGCCCTGCTTCAGGCTGAACAGCATAAGCCAGAGGTTGTCATACGACCTGAATGGTATTACTAGAGGTTACTATGATCACTTATCAGACAGGTAATATTTTGCATGATCAGGCTGACGCTATCATCAACACCGTAAATACGGTAGGCGTGATGGGGAAAGGCTTAGCTCTGCAATTTAAAAAAGCATTTCCTGATAACTTTAAAGTTTATAAGAAAGCATGTGATGATAAATCTCTCGTCATAGGGCAAGTATTATCCGTACCCCTAAACTCAATCAGTGCACCATTTTATGTGATTAATTTTCCAACAAAAGCACATTGGAAAGGCCGCTCTAAGCTTGAATTTATAGAGCAAGGTTTAAAGAGCTTGAAAGCAGAAGTAAAGCGCTTAGAACTTAAATCGGTCGCTATCCCAGCATTAGGTAGTGGTTTGGGAGGATTACCTTGGCAACAAGTCGAGTTACTCATTAAAGAACATTTAGCTGATATGCCTGATGTTGAATGGCGGATCTACCCACCACAAGCAGCACCTAAAGCAGAAGCTATGCTAAATAAAACTAAACGACCTGCTATGACAACGGGCCGAGCGGCTGTGCTTGGCTTGATAGAGCGCTATGTGTCAACGGGATTTGGTTATCGCTTATCTTTACTTGAAGTACAGAAGCTCGTGTACTTTCTAACAGCGGTTGGTGAGCCATTAAACAAGGTTGTCTTTCAAAAGCATCACTATGGTCCTTATGCTGATGTACTTCGTCATGTGCTCGATAAAATGGAAGGCCATTTTATTTCAGGTTATGCCGATGGTCTAAATAAGCCTGAAACACCGATTGAGCTTAAAGGCGATGCTGTAATTGAGGCTCTTAATTATCTTGAGCAGCATACAGAGACCAAACAGCGCTTTGATAAGGTTGCCAAGCTAATAGAAGGGTTTGAGTCTCAAAATGGTATGGAGTTACTATCAACCGTTCATTGGGTGATAACACAAGAGCTTAAGTCATCAAATATTGATGGTGATGAATTAGTGGCAAAAGTGCATAGTTGGAACCCTCGTAAAGCCAGAATGAAGTCGGTGCATATCCTTGCAGCCTTACGAAGGCTACAAGAGCAAAACTGGTTGTCTTATAAGGCACCCGCAATGCTATAAACTAGGTAAGTTGTAATTAAATTGGTTTAAATTAGCTTGTCTATGCTTAAAGCAAGCTGCAACAGTGCTGTAGTTCGCTCTTCCAAATAATCATACTGGTCATAAATACCTTCAACCCCCTTTAACTTGTGATTCAAGCATCTCTCGGCCACATGGCCGGGAGTGCCTTGTTTTGCCAGTAGCGTGCGGCACGTGCGGCGTAGGTCATGTACAGTAAAGTGCGGCATGTCGCCCATCAAGTTAGGCGGCTGTTTCTTTTTCCCTGCTTCATGTCCAAATAACTTAGTGATTGCCCTGTTTAGCGTATCCGGCCCCATGTGAGGGCTCTTACTGGCTCGCCTGCTAGGAAATACATACTCAGAACCAAAACTCCTTACTCTCAATTCCTCAAACCATTTCAATACTTCTGGTGCTAATGGAATAGTAAAGCCGACATTAGTTTTACTGCGCTCCTTTGGTAAGTGCCATAAGCCTTCCTCTAGATTAAATTCGTCCCATTTTGCTTCACACAATTCAGATTTACGCACACCTAAACAAACCAATAATGCACAAGCTAGGTAGTTATCGCGGCTAAAGTTAGTGCTGTTCTCTCTAGCGATACTGAAGAACTGTTTCAATTCATCTTCAGTCAAGAAACGATCTTTACTTTGTTCTATGCCGCCAGCATCCCTCACAGTAAATGCAGAGGCCGGATTACCTTGAAGAAGGTCTAGCTTCATTCCGTGATTAAATAACTGTTTACAGTGACCTAGAGCGTCATTGGCTATAGTCGGGCGACCAGAGTCATTAATCGCAGTGATTGTTGTGCGAATATCACGTGCGGTAATCTTATCGAGAGGGATGTCACCTATGTGTGGTGCTATATCTTTAGTGTAAACACGTTTGGGGATATTAGGGTGTTTAAGGCGCTTAACTAAGGTGGGGTACCAATCTTCGAATAAGTCATTAACGGTTTTAATGCTTTCCTGTTCGGCACGTTTGCGTTGTATGAGGGGATCAAAGCCTTCTCTCACTTGTTTCATTTTAGTGGCGGCTTCGAGGCGAGCGTTAGATAAGGAAAGGTCATTGACCTTACCAAGCGTCATTTCACGGCGCTTTTTATTAGAGGTAAAGCGTAGCATCCAGCTTGCAGTACCTGACGCTGGAACCACTAGGTATAAGCCTTCACCATCAGCATGGCGTTGTGTTCTCTCGCCACCAGCCTTAATGAGCGCTTCTACTTTCTTTACGGACAACTTAGCCATAACTCACCTCTAATCGTACCTGATCTTGGTGAATACTTTCTTACCCACCACCTATCTTGATGGTAAGTCTATCATACCCACCACATTAACCACCAGTTGGTGGTGGTTAATAATGTATTAAAGAATACATTGGTGGAAAGTGCTTTTATCTAAGTTATTGTATTTTAATGATGTAAGTGCAGTTAAATACAAGTATAACTATTATTCAATGTTCTGGATCTGCTCACGCATCTGTTCGATAAGAACTTTAAGCTCAACGCCCGATGCTGTGATGTCTGTGCTGATAGACTTAGATGCTAGCGTGTTTGATTCACGGTTGAACTCTTGCATCATGAAGTCAAGTTTACGGCCACAAGCGCCACCTTTCTTCAATACTACATTCGCTTCTTTCACGTGAGAGTCTAGGCGGTCTAGTTCTTCTGCTACGTCTGACTTCTGAGCCAGTAGGATAAGCTCTTGCTCAACGCGAGAACCTTCCAGTTCGATTTTCGCATCTTCAAATTTGGTAAGAAGACGCTCACGTTGCCACTCTAGGATCTCAGGCATGCGTGCACGAACTTTAACGACTTCTTCAGTGATTGCATCTAAACGCTGAACGATGAGCGCTTTCATGTTTTCGCCTTCACGAGCACGAGCGTCAATGAACTCTGCGATGGCATCGTTGAATGCTTCAAGTAGATCTTTGTTGATGGCATCCATGTCTTGTTCTGGCGTTTCCATTACGCCAGGCCAGTTCATGATTTGGAATGGGTTCAAACGGCTGTCTTCACCTGTCATCGTCATTACTTGGTTAGCAGCATTGATTACTTGCTGAGCCAAACCTTCGTTAATGCTTAGCTCGCCTTTCGCTGCTGGGTTTGCTTCAAAACGTAGGTTACATTCAACCTTGCCGCGAGCTAGACGCTTACGGAAACGCTCGCGTAGGATTGGCTCTAAACCACGGAACTGTTCAGGCATACGGAAGTAAGTTTCTAGGTAGCGTTGGTTTACACTACGGATTTCCCATACTGCTGTACCCCAATCGCCTTTTACTTCTTTGCGCGCGTACGCGGTCATACTATAAATCATCGAATTTTCCTGTCTTTTATCATTCTGAAAATAACGCGCACGCATAGTATCACGATATGGTGTGCTCCCGAAGCTTGTCGATTTTCCGTTATAAATAGCCTTCACGGTAAGTATCTTTGAGTCGTAAGTCGCCTTAAGTAGTAGGCCACTTTGAATGGTAAATAGATTTGAAAGATAAACTGCTATATAATCTTGCCCCAATCAAAACTGTCTCACCCCTTTCTTAGGTGATGCACTCTTTCGATAGTAAATCACTTCAGACTGTTAATAAGGTAGATACCAATGCGTCCAAATGACCGCGCTGTAGATCAAATTCGTCCAATTAAAATTACTCGTAACTACACTGCTTATGCTGAAGGTTCTGTATTAGTTGAGTTCGGCAACACTAAAGTTCTATGTAATGCGACGGTAGAAGAAAACGTACCGCGTTGGTTGAAAGGCCAAGGAAAGGGTTGGGTAACGGCTGAATACGGCATGCTTCCACGTGCGACGCACACTCGTAACCGTCGTGAAGCGGCGAGCGGTAAGCAAGGTGGTCGTACGATGGAAATCCAACGTCTGATCGCGCGTAGCCTACGTGCTGTTGTTGATCTGAAAGTAATGGGTGAAATCATGATCACTGTCGATTGTGATGTTATCCAAGCTGACGGCGGTACTCGTACTGCTTCTATTTCAGGTGCAAGCGTTGCAATGGCTGATGCTATCAACAGCTTACTAGCAAGCGGTAAACTGAAAAAGAACCCAATGAAAGGCCACGTAGCGGCAGTTTCAGTGGGCATCGTTGGTGCACAAGCACTGTGTGACCTTGAGTACGTTGAAGACTCAGCAGCCGATACCGACATGAACGTTGTAATGACGGAAGACGGTAAGATGATTGAGATTCAAGGCACCGCAGAAGGCGAACCGTTCAGTCACGAAGAGCTGATGCAGCTTTTAGCTCTGGCGAATAAGGGCATTACTGATATCGTCGAAGCGCAGAAGTCGGCGTTAGCAGAATAGTTTTTAATAGCTCCCAATTTGGGGGCTATTTTTTTGTCTGTAAAACTCGAAAGGGTAGTGCAGAGCGTAAGTTAAGTTTTATTGAATAAACGTAGAGGAAAAACATGAAAGCATATCAACGTGAATTTATTGAATTTGCACTAGAGAAAGAAGTACTTAAGTTTGGTGAGTTTACTTTAAAGTCTGGCCGTAAGAGCCCTTACTTCTTTAATGCTGGATTGTTTAATACAGGTCGTGATCTAGCACGCTTAGGTCGCTTCTACGCAGCAGCATTAGCAGATTCAGGTATTGAGTTCGATGTACTATTTGGTCCTGCGTACAAGGGTATCCCAATCGCAACAACAACAGCGGTTGCACTAGCGGATCACCATGATGTGGACACGCCTTACTGCTTCAACCGTAAAGAAGCGAAAAACCACGGTGAAGGTGGCAACCTAGTGGGTAGCGAACTTGAAGGTCGCATCATGTTAGTGGATGACGTGATCACTGCTGGTACTGCGATTCGTGAGTCGATGGAAATCATCCAAGCAAACGGCGCTGATTTAGCGGGTGTGCTTGTTGCTATCGACCGTCAAGAGAAGGGCAAAGGAGAGTTGTCTGCGATTCAGGAAGTAGAGCGCGACTTCGGCTGTGCGATTATCTCAATCGTTAGCCTGACTGATTTAGTGACTTTTCTTGAAGAGAAAGGCACAGACGCAGCACATCTTGATTCAGTAAAAGCGTACCGAACTCAATACGGAATCTAATTCGTAAACTGAAGAAGTTGAACCTAATGGTTTAGTGCCTTAGGTTTAGAGCTTAAAAAAGAAAAATGCCCGAGAGATGAAACTCTTTCGGGCATTTTTTTACTTAAATCTTATTGGACAGAACAAGGCTCGCTTACTTGTAACGAATGCCTTTTTCCGCCTCTGGATCTTCCATGGTTTTGAAGCGCTTGTGTAGCCACATCCATTGTTCTGGGGCTCTTAAGATAATCTTCTCAAGATAGCGGTTCATATACGCTGCTGCCGCTTTTTCATCTTTCTGCGGATAGTTATCTTCGATTGATTCGTCGGCCATGATTTCATATTTTCCGTCGGCATTTCTAAAGCCAGACCCAATAACGACCGCGCATCGACTGGTGTAAGCCAAAATGCTGGTTCCAGTGGTGGTGCTTGCATCCTCTACTGCAAAGAAAGGTACGAATACAGATTTATTGCGACCGTAGTCATGATCAGGGAGATAGAATAGGCGATCTCCGTTACGCAGAACACGTATCATCTTTTTCACATCTTTACGATCAATAGTCAGATTGCCATTGTGGGTTCGGCCCCAAAACTGAATAAGGTTATATACAGCGTTGTTGTGTGGGCGATACACGCCATATCCATGTTGTCCGAGTACGGCAAAAGCGCGAGCGGTAATTTCAAGGTTGAGAGCGTGCACACAACAAAGTAGAACGCCTTTACCGTTTTTGCTATGCGATCTCATTACTGCAGTATCTTTATCAACCAGCAACATTTTAAATCGCCACGTAGGCCAAAACCAAGTAATGCCGGTTTCAATCAACGCTAATCCAGTATTTTTGAAGTTTTCTTTAACTAATTGATTTATTTCTTCTATGGGCTTTTCAGGAAAGGCTAGCTCCATATTACGAGTTGCAATATCAACCCGTTTTTTACCAAAACGCACGCCTAGTAAGCCAAGTCGCTGCCCTAAGGAGAGCAACACACGGTAAGGTAGCAGGTTAACAATTAGAGCCAACAACCCAAAGCCTAGCCATACGGGCCAGTATTTAGGGTGCAGCAGTAAGAGTGAAAATTCAGGCTTATCATATGTGGTTTTGTTCATATATTTGGCTTAATGCTGATTACTATTCGATTTGTGCACTCAGAAGTGCCCAATACTCTTCAAAGTTCGCTGTCGGTTGATATTTGAAGTCCGAGCGAACAAATCGATTTAAACTTCCTTCAACCTGACCTAACAATTGAGCCGCTAAGATTTTTTCATCAACCGGGAATGACTTCCCTTCGCGAAGCTTTCTTTCTCGTAGAATTTGACGAAGTTGCGTCTCAATACGTTCGAAAAGCTGATTGATGCGATCGCGCAGGCGTTCATTTTCAAACATTAGAGCATGACCAGACAAAATTCGAGTCAGGCCTGGGTTACGTTCTGAGAAAACCAAGATAAGTTGTAGCACTAGGCGTATGCGCTCTAGTGTGTCTTTCTCTTCATCTAGAATACGGTTGATTCGAGACATCAACGCTTCTTCAATGAACTCGATCAAGCCTTCAAACATGCGAGCTTTGCTTGGGAAGTGGCGGTATAAAGCAGCTTCAGAAACACCAACTTGCTTGGCCAACTTTACCGTTGTGATACGAGAAGCACCTTCGGTCGATTCCAACATTTGTGCTAGAGCTTGCAGGATTTCTTCACGACGGTTTGATTTTCGAGTACCGGCCATCTATTTACTTCCTTTCCTAAAGATGAGGATTGAGTGAAGCAGGATTATAAACACCATTCAATTCTGTTCCTAGTTTTGTAAGACCTAGGTCAACAGAATCGAGAGGTGTCAGCGTATTGTCAGGGTAAAATTGTGCGTTTATACGTCAATAAGCTGTTGGATCTGATTAAGGATCTGGAAACCAAGAGAGTCTTTGCTATCTAGAGGTAGAGATTTATCGCCACCTTTCCAATAAAGGTGCAACTCATTACTACTACTATTAAAGCCTTGGCCTTCGACAGAGACATCGTTAGCACAAATCATATCGAGGTTCTTTCTTTCCAATTTTCCGCGCGCATACTTCTCGACATCTTGAGTTTCTGCTGCGAAGCCGACAGTAAATGGACGATCTTCAGTCATTGAGGCAACGGAAGCCACAATGTCTGGGTTCTTAACCATTTGAATGGTCATGTCATCTTTACTATCGACTTTTTTAAGCTTCTGGTCTGCAATGGTCTCTGGGCGGTAATCGGCAACCGCAGCGCAGCTGATGAAAATATCATGCTGAGCAGCATTGGCATTCACGGCATCAAACATCTGTTGTGCGCTGTCTACATCAATGCGATTAACCTGATTTGGTGTCGCGAGTGATACAGGGCCACTAATTAGAGTTACCGTAGCACCTTGTTTCGCGGCCGCTTCAGCCAGTGCATAGCCCATCTTGCCCGAGCTATGATTGGTAATGTAACGAACTGGGTCGATCGCTTCGCGAGTTGGACCCGCAGTAATTAACACCGAACGGCCAGTCAGAGGTTTAGGTTGGAAGAAGTCTTCACAACGATGGACCAGTTGCATTGGCTCTAACATACGCCCCATACCAACATCGCCACAGGCCTGTTCACCAGCTGCCGGGCCCCAGATTTCACATCCACGACGTTTTAGCGTTGCGATGTTCTCTTGAGTTGCAGGGTGGCTGTACATTTGTTGGTTCATTGCTGGGGATACCGCAACTGGCGCATCGGTTGCTAAAACCAAAGTGGTCAGTAGGTCGTTACCCATGCCTGCGGTCATGCGCGCAATAAGGTCTGCGGTTGCGGGTGCTAATAAGACTAGGTCAGCCCATTTCGCCAGTTCGATGTGTCCCATGGAAGCTTCAGCAGCAGGATCAAGTAAACTATCAGACACTGGCCTTCCAGAGACAGCTTGCATGGTGAGAGGAGTAATGAACTCCTTAGCCGCATTAGTCATGACGACTTGTACCTGCGCACCACGTTCGATTAAGCGTCGAGTCAGTTCGGCACATTTATAAGCTGCGATACCACCACTAATGCCAAGTAGGATTTTTTTTCCAGCTAGGCCTTGTTGGTCAGCGTTATCCAGTTGATTAACCAATGTTTGCATGATTCTGTTCCTTAATTTCTCTGGGACTAACGATATCAGAACAAAGGATTAGTGCCTAGAAGCAGAATTGGAACAGGTTTGACACTCATCAAGTTGATGTTATCAAACTTATCAATTACACGGTTTTGCTAGGCATTAGTCTTCTTTATAACGCTGTGGAAGCTCTCCGTAGACAAACGGATTAGGCTGATGGATCGTATTCATCACCTTAGATAGCCTTTATATGCCTATAAGTAAAATGCCTGTTGAGTCGATGCCAAGAGAAAAGTTACTGAGTAGAGGCCCCGACTCCTTAAGTGATGCGGAGTTGTTAGCGATATTTCTTCGAACGGGCACACAAGGAATGAATGTTTTAGAGCTATCAGACAAGTTGATCAAAGATTTTGGTTCGCTTCGCCATCTTTTTTCTGCAACGGAGGCCGAGTTTTGTGCCCATAAAGGGATGGGGCAGGCGAAATATGTCCAGTTGCAGGCTGTTTTGGAGATGACGCAACGTTATTTGGCCGAGACTTTATCTCGAGGGGATGCACTCACTAGCCCAAGCCATACCAAGTTGTATCTTTCGAGTATATTGCGTGATCGCCAGCGAGAAGCCTTCTATATATTGTTCCTAGATAATCAAAATAGGGTAATAAAGGATGAAGTGATGTTTGAAGGAACCATTGATGCAGCATCGGTATACCCGAGAGAAGTGGTTAAACGGGCACTTCATCATAATGCAGCAGCATTAATCCTAGCGCACAACCATCCTTCCGGTGTCGCAGAGCCAAGCCAAGCAGATAGGCGAATTACACGTAGATTAACCGACGCATTGGCACTAGTGGACATCCGAATTCTCGACCATTTTGTCGTTGGAGATGGCGAAGTTATCTCTTTTGCAGAGCGCGGATGGATTTGAATCACATTTTAGGTTGTTAGTTGCGTTAAATCTGCTATCATTCCGCCCACATTTTAGAACCTTAAATCAGCTCTGATTACTCAAATAGCTGCCCTGTTCAAAAAAAGATCACGAAATCCTTAAAAAGGATCTGTTCGGGTCTTGAGCAATGCATGTCAAGTTAGTATAATACGCGACCTTTGATAGCCTTGAATGGATTTTCCATTATGGTTTTTACCTCTATTTTCAGAATTGATAGAGAGGTTCGGCCACCAAGGTTGATATCGAGCTGAAACGATTTGGAGAGACATTCATGTCCCGAGTATGTCAAGTAACTGGTAAGCGTCCAGTAACGGGTAACAACCGTTCACACGCACGCAATGCTACCAAGCGTCGTTTTCTGCCGAACCTACAAACTCACCGTTTCTGGGTAGAGAGCGAAAAACGTTTTGTTAAACTACGTCTAACTGCTAAAGGCATGCGTATTATTGATAAGAAAGGCATCGATGCTGTTCTTGTTGATATCCGTGCACGTGGCGAAAACGTTTAAGAGGAATTAAGCAATGGCTAAAGGCATTCGTGAGAAAATCCGTCTAGTATCTTCTGCTGGAACTGGTCACTTCTACACAACTGACAAGAACAAGCGTAACATGCCAGGCAAATTTGAGATCAAAAAGTTTGATCCAGTAGTTCGCCAGCACGTTATGTACAAAGAAGCTAAAATCAAGTAATTGATAGCCCCTTTGTCTCTTCTTTTATAGAAGAATAAATTAAAAACCCAGCTTATAGCTGGGTTTTTTTATATCTAGAATTTGAGTAACTCAATTATTATTGTTTGATATAGAGTCTGATAGATAGAAAACCGTACAACATAGAAAGTATTGCCACTTTCACGATATACTGATTACTCAATAGGTTAGATGAGCAGAATCAGATGAGATATCGTGGACGTCGATGGAACAACATACTCATGTTCAGTGTGATCGCTTTTATTGGGGTGTTAAATCTTCCAACTTTGATCAAAACGTACCTTATCGAGCCTGAACCTGAAGTTAAGGTCAGCGGTTCTTATCCTTCTCTTTTAAATCCAGCAGCTGAGCTTCAAGCTTTGCATTTTGCTAATTGGTCAATTGTACTCGAAGACGATCATTGGGCTTATCAATTTAAAGACACAGTGCTTCCTCAAACTACCAGTGCACAAGAGTTGTCACAGAGATGGCAGGAACTTGTGGGCACCGAAGTTGACTCTCAAACCTATACCGATCTCTCACCACAATTGAATACCCCGCACACCATTGAGGTGTGGTATCAAGATCAAGAAGAGCCACAGCGTATTACCTATTATCAACTTGCTGAGTTTTGGTTGCTAAAAAACTGGAATGATCAGTGGCTGGCGGTTTCTATTGAACAGAGTTACTTGTTTCCAAGCTTTGGCTCAGAAGATTCATTTAAGTCAGACAAGCTATCTATATCAGACAAACCATCTCTATCGGACGATTAACTATGCCTGAATTACCCGAAGTTGAAGTAAGCCGCATGGGGATCTCGCCTCATTTAGTTGGCGAGACGATTAAAACGCTTACCTTTCGAACTCCAAAGCTGCGTTGGGAGATCCCACAAGAGCTTAAAAAGCTAGAAGGGCAGATGATTCGCTCGATCTCTCGTCGAGCAAAGTATTTATTGATTGAGACAGATACAGGCACCGCTATTGTACATCTTGGTATGTCTGGTTCACTACGAGTGTTAGATGCAGACTTCCCAGCAGCAAAGCACGATCACGTGGATCTTAAGCTCACCAATGGCAAGGTTCTGCGTTATAACGATCCGCGTCGCTTTGGTGCGTGGTTATGGTCGGCGCCTGATGAGTTACATACTGTATTACTGGGTTCTGGCCCTGAGCCACTAACTGACGACTTCAACGCAGATTACATTGCTGAGAAAGCAGAAAAGCGTAAGGTTGCCGTCAAACAGTTCATTATGGACAACAAAGTCGTGGTCGGTGTCGGAAATATCTACGCCAATGAAGCGCTATTTTCTTCACGTATTAGCCCTTTGCGTCCTGCAAGCAAAGTGACAAAACAAGAGTGGATCTTGTTAACCAAAGAGATCAAACAAGTGCTCGTAACAGCGATCAGGCAGGGCGGAACAACCTTAAAAGACTTTGCCCAAGCGGATGGAAAACCGGGCTATTTCGCTCAAGAGCTACAGGTTTATGGTAAAGCTGGTGAACAGTGTCCTAACTGTGAAGAGCTGATTCAGGAACTTAAAATAGGGCAAAGGAACACGTTTTATTGCTCTCGTTGCCAGGTATAGATGTGTAGGTCTCAATACAGAGGTTGAGATCACTTGAAGCTGTGTCTAGGGCTCTTTATCTGTTAAAATTACCGATACTCTTTTGATTTACAGTTTGAATTATGTCGTCTTCATTTCTAAAGGCAGAGTCTATATCTAGAGCTTTGTTGCTAATTCCTTACCTATGGTTAGCTATTGGTATTATTTGGATGCCTCAGGGCAACAAACCTTTGGTCGCTTTGGTTTTGGTTGCAGCTATCGCCCAGTTAGCGGTAAAGGGCTTTTCTCAGGTTAAAGAAAATCTGAAAACTAATATGTGGTTATGGGGCGTGTGGCTCGCTTTGATGTTCACCATTGTTAGCTACATAACTTATGGGGCAAGTTCTCAAGAATTAAGAGGTTTATTATTGGCACTTGTTTTGCTGATCGTGCTTCCTCAGTCGCATATAGTAGATATTCGTTGGGTTCAATATTTATTATTTTCAGCAGCTTTGGCTTGTTGGGTATTATCTTGTTGGTATTCTATTATCGAACCTACCCCGCGAGGTCATTGGCCGGTGAACCCGATTCCATTAGCTATACACCAAGGCCTCGTTTCTGTGCTTTCCATTGGCGCACTGTTGACGACATTTAAAGGAAAACGAAGCGGTTTACTTACCGTCAGTGCCATCATCTCTGGCTTATCGGTATTGTTAACCCAGTCAAGGGGGGGGATCTTAGCTCTCGCTTGTTGTTACCTTTTGGTGGCGGTTAGTGTTCTCGTTCAAAAAAAGGGCAGTTTTAAAATTATCGTTATATCCTTTTTAGTGCTCTTCGGTTCAGCGTTATTGGCTAAGGATGCACTTATCAAACGATATCAAGAAACGGAGGCCGAATTTTATCAAATGAACCATGGCAATCGAGATACTTCGATTGGTTTAAGGCTACAAATGTACCAAGCAGGTTTGGAGCTCTTTGCTAGTCACCCCGTGTTAGGTCATGGAGAATTCACACGTGAGTATGCAGAAGAGAACCTAACTGGTTATACTCCGACCGGCTATCATTTTATCTCACAAGCACATTTACATAATAACTATATTGATAAACTGGCTCGTTCAGGGGTGATCGGTTTTATATTTTTGTTATATTTACTTTTTTACCCAATTTATTTTGGAATAAAAAAGCATCCGCAATGTGTTTGGCTATTGAGCTTACCCGCAATTTATTATGCTTTGACCAGTGTCACCGATTCGCCGTTTAGAAATGGCGACACCACGGTTGCCTATTTGGTTGTGATCGGCACACTCATGCACTATGCAAGTAGGAAGGTTAAGGTTGAAATGCATTACAGTAATGATAACGAAATATAAGCAAGCACGATGAAATTATTCTATTATCTAAAACATGCCTTGCTCTCTGTCGCACCTCGTTTGTACTTTTCAAAACAGTTTGAAAAGCTGGAAAAGTCATATTTTGATCAAGCTGATTATATCAAAAGCAGAGTCAATTATTACGTCAAAGGACTCAATAGCTTTGATAAGGCGAGTTTAAACTGTGAAATACAGAATTACACTCGAAAAGGCTACACGTCTTATTACTTTGATCTTAAAGAGTTCCTTCATTATTTTCCTAAGAACTTTCGTTTCAGTTACTACTTTGGTGATGAAACGCATATAGAACCTGTTCCCACATTGTTTAAAGCTCGACCTATCCATGGGAATAATAGTAATTCTGTACTCTTCAAGTTAGATAAGCGTCGTCATTTTCGGTTCCTAAACGATAACTTGAGCTTTACCGATAAACAAAATATGGCAGTATTTCGCGGTGCTGTAACTCAACCGCATAGAATTCGTTTTATGGAAACCTTGTATGGTCATCCACTGATGAATGCTGGCCAATCGAACGCTTCAGAACAACATCCAGAATGGCAACAGCCATTTATGACAGTCGAAGAGCAGCTTCAGTACAAATTCATTATTTGCCTTGAAGGGAACGATGTTGCATCGAACTTGAAATGGGCAATGTCTTCAAACTCGCTTGTCATTACTCCAAAAATGAAGTTTGAAACGTGGTTTATGGAAGGCACTCTGCAACCCGGCATACACTATGTAGAGGTGAAGGATGATTGGTCGGATTTTGAGCAAAAAATGCAATACTATTTAGACAACCCTAAAGAGTCTGAGCAGATAATCAAAAATGCGCATGAATATCTTGCTCCTTTTCAAGATGAACAATTAGAAAAGTTGGTTTGTATTAAAACACTTGAAGAATATTTTAGACTATCTGGCCAAGCGATTAACGAACACGCTATGAACGAGCAAGACAAATGAAAATTCTGATTATTGGCCCATCATGGGTTGGAGACATGGTCATGTCTCAAGGCTTATATATTGAGTTGCAGAAGCAGTACCCTGACGCAAAAATTGATGTTTTAGCGCCAGCATGGTGTAAGCCTATTTTGGAAAGAATGCCACAAGTCAATCAAGCTCTTGAAATGCCATTAGGACATGGTCAGTTTGATCTGAAGTCTCGTTATAGAATCGGTAAATTATTGAGGGAAGTGCAGTACGACAAAGCGTACGTATTACCCAACTCTGCGAAATCCGCTTTAATTCCCTTGTTTGCACGCGTCCCTGAACGAGTCGGTTGGAAAGGTGAAATGCGTTTTGGTTTGCTTAATGACGTTAGAACCAATAAAAAAGCATTTCAATACATGTTAGAGCGATATGTAGCGTTGGCGCACTCTAAAGCTGAAATGACGGGTAGTGGCTGTTTGGGTGAATTGTCACAATTACCTTTTCCAAGTCTACAAGTTGTCGATTCCAGCCAACAATCAGCTATGGAGCAATTTGGTTTAAATAATCAAAGACCGGTCCTTGGTTTATGTCCTGGTGCTGAGTTTGGCCCGGCGAAACGTTGGCCTGATAATCACTTTGCAACAGCAGCGACAGCGATGATAAAGCAAGGTTACCAAGTGTGGTTGTTTGGCTCAGCTAAAGATCGAGAAGTAACCCAAAAGATAATCGAACAAGTCCCTGTTAATATGCAGCAGCATTGCTTCAATTTAGCTGGAGATACGAGCTTAATTCAGGCCGTAGACTTGATCGGGGCTTGTCGTACTGTCGTTAGCAATGATTCTGGGTTGATGCATGTGGCCGCGGCGGTTGGCTGTAATGTCGTGGCTGTCTATGGCTCTAGCTCACCTAAATATACGCCTCCGCTAACCAACAAACTGGCAATCATCAATACTGATATTGAGTGCCGACCTTGCTTTGAACGAACTTGTCCCAAGCAGCATCTAAAGTGCCTAACTGAGTTAATGCCGAGTAGAGTAATTAGTGCTATTGAGCAGTTTGATGTTATTTCCCAAGGCAAAATATAAATAAGGTCGTTATATGAGCATCGTCGTTCGTTGGGCCTATACCGCGCTACTTTTCTTTGTTAGCCCTATTCTGCTTTGGGGCTTATATCGCTCCAAAGCAAACAAACCGCCTTTTGGTCATCGCTGGAAAGAGCATTTCGGATTTACACCGCCGATTAAGAATAGACAGTCGGGTGTGATTTGGATTCATGCCGTTTCAGTAGGGGAAGTGCTGGCGAGTAAAAAGTTAGTTGAACAACTGGCGATACAAAACCCAGATAAAAGAATACTGATCACTACAACAACGAGTACAGGCGCTGAGCAGGTAGAAAAGATGAGTGGTTCGATTAGCCACCGCTATATGCCTATTGATTTTGGTTGGTGTGTTCAAGGTTTTATCAACCGCATTCAGCCAGATAACATGCTCATTATTGAAACGGAATTATGGCCAAACACCATTAACACCGTTGCTAAAAATGATATTCCGATGATATTAGTTAATGGACGATTATCAGAAAAATCAGTCAGTAATTATCAAAAAATGAGTTCGTTAATTTATCCGACAATCTCTAAGTTAAGCTTAATGTTGACGGTACACTCTGATGATAAATCTCGATTTGAGTTGCTAGGTGCGCCGAGCGAAAAAGTCATTGTCACAGGCTCAATTAAGTACGATGTGTCGATTGATAATAATATAATCGCACAAGGCGAGAATCTTAAAGATATTTTGGGACAGGGTAGGCAGATTGTTGTCGCCGCGAGCACTCATGCGGGCGAAGATGAACAAATTTTTAGAGCTTACCAACAAGCCAAAATCCAACTGCCAGAATTGCTGTTAGTGATAGTGCCTCGTCATCCTGAACGGTTTGATTCGGTTGCTGAATTGGCCAAAAACCAAGATTTACTTTTAGTGCGTCGAACCGAAGTTGTTGACGACGTACCGCTTGATGTTGATGTCTACCTAGGAGATACGATGGGAGAGCTTATGGTTATGCTTTCTGCGAGTGATCTTGTTTTTATGGGAGGAAGCCTACTTGGAAAGAAAGTAGGAGGGCATAACTTCATCGAACCGGCGCTGCTTCAAAAATACTGCTTAACAGGGCCGAGCTACTTCAATTTTTCCGATCTAGCGAATCAATTGATCGAGTCAAGCGCATTGTCTGTTGTAGCCGATGAGAATGAGCTTGCTTTACAAATGATCAGTGCATTATCCAAGCCTAAAGAGTTAATTGAAAAAGGGCGAATAGGCTATGGTATAGTTCAACAGAATCAAGGTGCGTTACAACAAACACTCCAATTGATACATCATTCAGCCACCAACAATCAGTCAACCAATATTGAGACATCACCATGATCAAAACTTTTGTTATTCATGTAAGCAAAGGCTACGAAGAACGTAGAAAACATATAGATAAGCACCTGCCAGAAGTGGGCATCACTGATTACGAATATATGTTAGCTGGTGATATCGATGATCTATCTGATGACGTTAGAAATGGTTTTTTTGACGACTCACTGAGGCTTCCCGAGAAATCTTGCTTTTATAAGCACTACTTAGTGATGAAAAAAGTCGTAGAAGAACAAATTCCACAAGTATTAGTGCTAGAAGATGATGCTTTTTTAAATAGCGATTTTATTGAGCAACTAGAAGCTTTCCAAAATGAACTTCGTGGTGAAGAAAAGTATCTTGTAAATATTGAAGAGGCATCGAGCTTAGTACCTGCATCAGTAAGAGTTCCAAATCAACATCTGTACTTGTGTAAAACGAACAAGCTTACTGGTGGTTTGCTTTATGATCTTAGTTTTGCTCGTGCAATGGTAGAGCATATGGAAAGCAATATAACTGACGCACCTATTGATGGTTATATTGGTAATGAGCGAACGACATTAGAGTACAATATTTTTTGGACACACCCACCTTTGGTTCGTCAGGGCAGTAAAACCGGTGCATTTGATAGTGAGTTGAGTGGTAGAACCTCAGGACTTTATGCGACGGTTAGAAGTTGGTTTAAAGAGGGATACCGAACTCATGTTCGAAGCCATGTCAGCAGCAAGCACAAAGCACTTTTTAAAAATATTACGAAGTACTAAATTATGAAATCAGAATTGGCTAAAAAACACTTAACATTTGTCATTTATGGCAATGATAGAACTTACTATCAAGGCGCAAGATTTTGCATTTTGTCTTTTTTAGCCAATTGGGTTGAGGCAAATGGAACTAGGCCTGAAATTTCTGTTCTAGCAGAAGAGCCTGAGCACTTCGCTAATATGCCAATTAAAGTGTTTCCGATATCGCCAGCTCAAAAGGCTGAATGGAGTCTAGACAATACTTATCACTTCAGAATCAAGAACCGCGGCTTAAAATATCTTTGTGATAATTTAGAGTTGAGCCCTGAAGATAAACTGCTTTTTTTAGATACAGATACGTACTTTAACGTGCCAACAAACGTTTATTTCGACTCTATATCGGATAAAAACGCGTTACTGTTTTGCTCAGAAGTGAATATCAATACCTTACCAAGCACCAATGAGTATGCACATATCCGAGATAGAGATATAAAACTCATGGATGGCAGTGTTTATCGCACTAATCCAGACTCAGTTATGTGGGCGTCGGCAGTCATTGGCATTTCAGGGAAGCACGTGTCGGCTTTTGATGAGGCCGATGTGTTGATCCAAGCGTTACGTCAAGAGGGCTGTGAGGCACATACTTTAGAACAGTTTGCGTTATCTGAAGCGCTCTCTACACAGGTGAAGATAGAACCAGCGAAAGCTTGGCTCAATCACTATTCAACGAGTGGACGAAAAGACTGGGCAAGAACGGTGTTGGAACAGTTCTTCGAAGCGCATGGAGATAAGCCGTTTGAAGAGCAAATACGCTTAGCTAAAGATGTGTCCTTCAAACGTCCTCTTGCTGAAGTGATTCGAGGGCATATCTATAAAAAGAAAAAGAAAATTCGTAAGTTCTTTGGTTTGAAAGAAGAATAAATCACAGGCCGTTCAAGGGTACTCAGTTTGTGTACCCTTGTTCAATTTGTGAAAAATCAAAGTAATTAGCATCAATTTTTCCTAAGCGAACTTCTTTTTCGAATGAGCGCTCGAGTCGCTTTAAATTACTCTCTTTCCAGTTGCTGCCTGTCTGTGTTAAGCATTTATCAAAATCGATAATCCAAACTTTACCTGCTTTATCAATGAGAATGTTATGAATATTGAGGTCGGTATGATTAACTCCTGCATCGTGCATTTTTCTAATTTGACGACCAATATCGTATAAATCAGTTTTGGATAGTTTTTGGTTCGACAATATCTCTACTAAATCTTCGGCGTCGGAAATCTTTTCGATTAATATATCTGCTTTGTAAACAAGTCCTTCTCGCAACACCTTTGCGGCAACGGGCTTTGGGACATTGACATTATGTTTAGCCAAAAGCTCAAGTAACATCAATTCTTGGTATGCGCGCGAATTTTCTAATCCAGAAAATAGATAGCTGTCTCGGACGAGCTTTCCAAACAATCCGCCACGGTGATAATGTCGAAGAGCAAAATCGCTTTTTTCGCCCTTAACAAACCATGTTGTTCCTCTACCTTGAGCGTGACCTAATATGGCTTGATTTGCCTTCCAATAATCCACAGAAAAAGCCAATTCAACGTCTTCGGTGAGTAACTCAGAATCATACCAGTACGTTGTTTTATCGATTTGCTTTGTTGTAAACATGAATCACTGTCTCGTATTGGGGAGTTTATGGCATACTTGGTAAAACAGTATATCAAACGCCGAACAGATTAATGAACGATTCATGTAGTTACCAAAAAATGTTAGTTGTTGCCACCCATTGCATTGGTGACAGTTTGTTGATCTCCGCTTTTACCCATAGTCTGAGAAAAGCGTTTCCGACAGCCACAATTGATGTTTTAGTGAATGCGAGAGGAGGGATGGTTTTTGGTACCAACCCTGATGTTGATTCTTTGGTTGAAATTCCGCCGAGAGCCTCACTTAAGGATTATTTTCGGATTTTAAAAACGCATGGCAGGTATGATTTAGTCGTCAATGAAATGCTCAATGATAGGACGGCCATCTATAGCTTTGTTTTTGGCAAGCAAAGGCTCGGTGCCATTGATGAATCGCTTTCTGGCGCTTGGGTTAAAAAGTTAATTTATACTCATTACATTAAAGAACAGCACCGATTTGAGCATAAAATGAGTCGTGTTGCTCGTATGCTGGATATTATTGGTGTTAATTGCACGGCTCGGTTGGTTTCACCTGAAGAGTCATTACCTTCTTCGGTTCAAAATAGATTGCCACCCAACTACATTGTTGTGCATGCGCCATCCTCTAATGAGATTAAGCAGTGGCCAGTTTCGTATTGGGTTGAAGTCATCAATCGCCTGATATCTTCAGGCTATAACATTGTCTTATCTGGCGCTAAATTAGAACGCGATGAGACCATTGTTGAACAAATCATGAGCCAAGTCCCTAAGTCGGACCAACTGGTCAGTGTTTTAGGTGAATTATCCTTAGCTCAAACTTCGGTATTAATAAAACACAGTGATGGTTTTGTTGGACCTGATAGTGGTCCGGGGCATCTCGCATCCGGTTACTCTATTCCCATTGTTTCCATCATTAGCGTAGCACCAGCAAGTATGTGGTCACCTTGGCCATATGAAGAGCCTATTGATGCAGCAAACAATTTATACCGTAATGGTGTTAGCTCCCAAAGGGTCGCTAATATTCGACTTGTGCAATCTGAACGTCACTGCGTCCCTTGTTACAAAAACAAATGTCAGATTAGCGATGAGGTTTACTCGCCATGCCTTCAAGATATCAAGCCAGATAACGTTGTTTCTGCTGTTCTAGAAATGATGCCATTGGAATCGATCAATGAATAATCTTCTTTCTGCTCCCAAATCTATTTGTATTCTGCGCTTATCTGCCATTGGTGATGTTTGTCATGCCCTTTCTGTGGTGCAACTTATTCAAGCTACCTACCCCGAATGCCAGATCACCTGGGTGATGGGTAAAATCGAAGCTCAATTGCTTGGTGATATACCGGGAATTCAAGTGGTGGTCTTTGATAAAAAACGCGGCTTAAAAGGAATGAAAGAAGTCTGGCGATCCTTACGACAAACTCGGTTTGATTATTTACTGCATATGCAAGTTGCACTAAGAGCCAGCCTGTTAACGATAGGGATAAAGGCAAAAGTAAAACTTGGCTTTAGTTGGACACGTGCCAAAGAGGGGCAGTGGCTCTTTACCAATCGCAAGCTGCCAAAAACGGACGCATCTCATGTGTTAGATAATTTCTCTGAATTTGCTTACTTTTTGGGGTGTTCCAAACAGGTGCCGACATGGGATCTTGCTTTGTCTGATGAAGATCAAAGACTATCGATGGAGCTTGCGCATGAGCCGTATATTGTTATTAGCCCTGCCGCGAGTAAAGATGAGAGAAACTGGTTAGTTGAGCGCTATGCCGCTGTCGCCGATCACGCTTATCAGTTAGGCTTTAAAGTGGTTTTTTGTGGTGCTCCAACGGATAGAGAGCGCAATTTAACTGACAATATCTCTCAGCACATGACATCACCTTGTATTAACTTAGTAGGCTCAACTTCGTTAAAGCAGCTTACCGCAGTGATTGGTAAATCCAGTGTTGTGATCGCTCCTGATTCAGGGCCTGCACACATTGCGACGACTCAAGGTGTCCCCGTGATTGGTTTGTATGCGCACAGTAACCCAATGCGAACAGGGCCTTATCATAGTTTAGACAGTGTGGTTTCTGTCTATGAACAGATTGCTGAAGAGCAACACGGTAAAGCGGTTGACGAGCTTCCATGGGGAACCCGAGTAAAAGGAAAAGATCTTATGGCTCTTATTTCAACAGAATCGGTGATTGAGCAGCTAGACCGTGTATTAGGCCGATTGAAAAACAAGAAAACATCCAGTAAATAAAGGAATGTCATGAAAATAGCAATATACCCAGGTACTTTTGATCCAGTGACTAACGGCCACTATGACTTAATTAAACGTGCTGCATGTATGTTTGAAAAGCTTGTCATTGGTGTCGCAGAGAGCCCAAGTAAAGCCACCTTATTTAGCTTAGATGAGCGTGTGGCCTTATTGCGAGAAACTTGCCATGAATTACCTAATGTCTCCGTCGAGGGTTTTAGCAGCTTGCTGGTTGATTTTGCGACCGAGCAAAATGCCTCAATTTTGGTGCGTGGCTTAAGAACAACAATGGACTTTGAGTATGAGTTTGGTTTGACGACAATGTATCGTCGATTAAAACCAGAACTAGAGAGCCTGTTTTTGACACCTTCAGAAGAGTTTGCTTTTTTATCATCAACATTGGTTCGTGAAGTCGCTATTCATGGTGGAGAAATAGAGCAATTTGTTCCAGGGTGTGTTCATCAAGCTGTTGTCGCTAAAGTAAAAGCTTTTAAAAATTAAGTGATTATGAATATTTTAATGTATACAAGAGCTACGTTACCTGTGGTGAATTATGGTGGAACCGAACGAGTCATTTGGGACCTAGTTTATGCTTTGCATCTTGCCGGGCACCGAGTGACGCTGCTCGCTGGCAAAGGCACAAAGTGTGATTGGGCGAGAGTCATCGAGTATCAACCGAATGTACCACTGCAAAGTCAGCTTCCAAATGATATTGATGTTGTACATTTCCACTCTGATCTAGAGCCTATCTCTTATCCCTACATTTTAACGCAGCATGGTAATTCAGACGGCCCTATTGACCCTAATACCGTCTTTGTTTCATCTCAGCATGCAAAAAATCATGGTGCACAAGCTTATGTTTACAATGGCTTGAATTGGGATAACTACCAAAAGCCTAACTTTAACTTGCAACGAGAACGTTTCCATTTTCTTGGGAAAGCGGCGTGGCGAGTTAAAAATGTTCAAGGTGCCATTGATATTACCAAGAAAGCTGGCCAGCAGCTTGATGTGTTGGGCGGCCATCGATTGAACCTAAAAATGGGTTTCAGGTTAACGTTAGATCGTCATGTTCGTTTTTTAGGGATGGTGGACGATACAACGAAATCTCAGATCATGACTCAGTCAAAAGGTCTGATATTCCCCGTGACTTGGCATGAACCGTTTGGCTTAGCGATTACAGAGAGTTTGTATTTTGGTTGCCCAGTGTTTGGTACACCTTATGGCTCACTGCCGGAATTAGTTTCTAGTGAGGTAGGTCTTTTATCGAGCTGTGAACAAGATCTCGTAGAAGGGATCTTAAATTCTGACACCTATGATTCAGCTCGTTGTAATGAATACGCGAGAGATCAATTCAATGCCAATGTCATGGCTGCAGCGTATGTTAGTTATTACGAGAAGGTAGTTGAAGGTAATAAAGCCAATAGTGCATTAGGAAGTATTGTCGAGTCTTTTAAAAGGTTGCCTTATGAACGATAAATTGAAGCCAAAACTGGTTTTTGTAGGCTACAAGCAACAGTATGAAAAACTAGAAATTGATGTGCTATCGTCTGATTATGAAAAGCATCATATTTTCTTAAGCAAGTGGTTAGTGAAATTAATTTCCTTTTTATTTTTCTACAGTAAAAAACACTATCATGAGGCTTATGGAGCGATCATAAGACGAAAAATAAAGGCGCTAAATGGCTTTGATGTCATATTCACAACCGACTCTTTGAGAGACATTAAGTCAATATCAAAGGTTAGTGGGAGGAAGATTATTCTTTTTAGGAATATTACAGATGGGAGCTTGAACCATCTTTTAGATGATTTTGAAATATATACGTTTGATGAGGGTGATGCAAAAAAATACAACTTTAAGCATGCTTATTCTCCGATGCCTCAACTAAAAATTATTGATGAGATAGCAAAATCCTCTGATTACGATGTGTCTTTTGTGGGGGTGGATAAAGGAAGGAAAGAAAAGGTTCAAAAAATAGAAGAGGCATTGGGTGATTTTAAGTGCAACTTTATTGTGTTTGACAAAAAACCTTCTTATTCCTATGTTGAATACCTAACCGTGATGCTCAATACCAAATGTGTACTGGAAATTGTTCTTGATGGACAGACGTCTGATACTATGAGGGTTAAAGAAGCGTTATACGCCAGAAAGAAAGTTATCACGAATAATACGAGTCTTTATAATCACCCTTTATACTCAAAAGATAATTTCCTTATATTTGACTCTCTAAATGAACTCGCAAATCATATTGAGGAATTTATCTCTGGTGACTTTGATGAATCAGTTTTGATTAAGCTTGAAGATTACACAGTTGATGGTTTTTATCATAACCTATTATTTAGTCAAAAATAATGAGACGAATAAATCCGCCTTCTAAGAAGGCGGATAATCTTTAATAAATTAGAAGATATGTGTTAATAACCCACATATGGGTCTTGTCCATTCCTACGTGTTTTTAACAACTTTAAAATCCACATGTACTGCTCAGGTTTCGGATTAACAAAACCTTCAACGACTTCATTCATTGCCCTAGCGTCTTGATGTTCATCGCCGGATAACTCAATGGGTGCTTTGATTTCAATTTCGTATTTACCCGTCTCAATATTATAGCTGGCAAAGGTTGGAACGATCTTCGCTCGGCTTACTTTTGCTAGTTTTCCAAGTCCGGGCAAGGTTGCTTTTTCAGTCGCAAAGAAATCTGAGAATACACTTTGCTCTGGGCCATGGTCTTGATCTGGCAGGTAATATCCCAAGTAGCCATCTTTGACTGATTTGATAAATGGCTTAATGCCTCCACTGCGATCATAAACTCGTCCGCCATACTGAACTCTTTGCTTGTGCATGAGCCAATCGGTCAGAGGGTTTTTCTGGCTATTTGCCATCGCAGAAACGGGTAAGCCTCTTGAAGCTAAAAGGATAGCCGGAATGTCGATGCACCAAGAGTGAGGTACGAGCAAAATAGCACTTTGATTGTCTTTTTGTAGCTGTTGTAAGTGTTCTAATCCAATGATTTCTGAGTGTTTTTCAAGCCAACGTTTACTGCGTAATGATATGGCAGGAAAACCAAGTAAAAAGGCGCCAGCAGTTGTTAGGCAATTGGTTAGAATGGTTTCACGCTCTTGAACAGACTTTTCTGGAAAACAAAGCGCGAGGTTTATACGTGCCTTTTGTACTGAGCCACGTTGCTTCTTCGCCATTTTTGTCGCCACGAATTTTGCTATGGCTACTCGAATCGAGTTTGGCAGCAAAGAAATGGGTAGACATAGGCATAGCCCGAGCCAAGTTCCCCAGTGTTTTGGTGATAAAAACGCACTGATGAATTTGGGGTTGTATGCTTTAGGATCGTAGTCGTCGCGTTGAGTTGTCACTGTAAACCTTTAACTGGCGATATATATTGAACAAGCTAACAGTATACCGTTAGCTTGTTTTCGGGAGAGTGTAATCTAGCGATTAACTGACTGCATGTACTCGCTGACGCCTTCAGCAACCGATTTAAATTGAACATCGCAACCGGCATTACGCAACTTAGTTAAATCAGCTTGAGTAAACTCTTGGTAAGCACCTTTCAAATGCTCAGGGAATGGGATAGTTTCAATCTCTCCCTTACCGTGATGTTTAATCACCGCTTTTGCGACTTCTTCAAATGATTCGGCATTACCTGTACCTAGGTTGAATATACCTGATACGCCATTTTTTAAGAACCACAGGTTTACGGCCGCAACATCACCAACATACACAAAATCACGCTTGAAGGTTTCGCTTCCTGCGAATAATTTCGGGTTTTCACCAGCGTTCATTTGATTGTTTAGGTGGAAAGCGACAGAAGCCATGCTGCCTTTGTGCTGTTCACGTGGACCGTAGACATTGAAGTATCGAAACCCAGTGATTTGAGAAAGCGTTTCGTTGTGTGCGGTTGCATCTGCAGTTAAGCGACGCACATAGTTATCAAATTGCTGTTTTGAATAGCCGTATACGTTTAGCGCGCCTTCGTACTGCGGCTCTTCAATAAAGGTATCGGTTTCACCATAAGTGGCAGCAGAAGAAGCATACAAGAACGGAATCTCGCGCTCGATACAGTAATGCAGCAACTCTTTAGAGTATTCATAGTTGTTGAGCATCATGTATTTGCCATCCCACTCGGTGGTCGCAGAACATGCACCTTCATGGAAAACAGCCTCAATATGACCGAAATCATCACCAGCCATAACTTGAGTTAGAAAGTCATCACGATCCATGTAATCTGTGATATCTAGGTCAACCAGGTTCTTAAATTTTTTGCCATCTTTTAAGTTGTCGACAACTAGAATATCGTTGTGGCCAGCTTCATTGAGCGCCTTAACAATATTGCTGCCAATCATGCCTGCACCACCAGTTACGATAATCATATTTCTTCCTACTTTTTTGAATACAAACTCACACGAGTATAGCAAGGAACAAACGAAGCGAGCTAGCGGAATAATTCTTTAATTCTAGTGTGATATGATTGTGTTAATCTAGTCATTATTACCTACTAAAAATGCGATCTTATCGGTCTTAGTATGAAAGATTCTACGCCTTCGACTTTTGTTTGAAGGCCGGCTTGCGCGCGACATGAGCGTTGTTTGGCCGTAATTGATTTTGAACTATTTTAGTTTTTGAGCATTTGAGTTGGTATTAACGTATCGAACTATCCTTCGAACAGTAATAAATAGATTTGCAAAATTAGAAGAACTTTTCCTTTGAATTTTAGGGTTTTAGAAATCTTATGAAGATATTAGTTACAGGCGGCGCTGGCTTCATCGGTTCAGCAGTCATTCGTCACATTATAAATAATACATCTAGCAGCGTCGTGAATGTTGATAAGTTGACTTATGCGGGTAACTTAGAGTCTCTTGTTGATGTGGGAGAGCACGAACGCTATGTATTTGAAGCGGTGGATATTTGTAATCGTACTGAGCTAGACCGTATTTTTGAACAGTATAAGCCTGATGCAGTAATGCACTTGGCTGCTGAATCTCATGTTGACCGTTCGATTGATGGCCCTGCTGCATTTATCGAAACTAATATTGTTGGTACATATACCTTGCTAGAAGCGACACGCGAATATTGGAATAGACTTGAAGGGGATGCAAAAGCAGAATTTCGTTTCCACCATATCTCCACTGACGAAGTCTATGGCGATTTAGAAGGTACGGATGACTTGTTTACCGAGACAACGTCGTATGAACCATCAAGCCCATACTCCGCATCGAAAGCTTCTTCTGATCACCTCGTCCGAGCTTGGCTACGCACTTATGGTTTACCAACCGTCGTCACTAATTGCTCAAATAACTACGGGCCTTACCATTTTCCTGAAAAACTAATTCCATTGATGATCTTGAATGCCCTTGATGGGAAGCCTTTGCCTGTTTATGGCAATGGTATGCAAATCCGTGATTGGTTGTTTGTCGAAGATCATGCACGAGCGTTGTATAAGGTGGTTACTGAAGGTGAGGTAGGTGAAACCTACAACATTGGTGGTCATAACGAAAAAGCAAACATTGATGTTGTAAAAACGATCTGCTCATTACTTGAAGAGTTGGTGCCAAATAAGCCAGAAGGTGTGAGTAACTACCTTGACTTAATTACTTATGTCACTGATAGACCTGGGCATGATGTACGTTATGCAATCGATGCGTCAAAGGTTGAACGTGAATTGGGTTGGAAGCCAGAAGAAACTTTCGAATCAGGTATTCGTAAAACAGTTGAGTGGTACTTAGAGAATAAACAATGGTGGTCACGCGTATTAGATGGCTCTTACGCTGGTGAGCGCTTAGGTGTTTCTTCAGATTTAGTTGTAAGTGGTAAGGTTGATAAGTAATGAAAGGGATTGTTCTTGCTGGAGGCTCAGGCACGCGTTTATATCCACTCACCCGCGGCGTATCAAAACAGCTTTTGCCCATTTACGATAAGCCGATGGTTTTTTACCCAATTTCGACGTTAATGCTTGCTGGTATCAAAGATATTTTGATTATTACGACACCTGAAGATAACGCTGGTTTCCAACGCCTACTTGGTGATGGCTCAGATTTTGGCATCAACCTTGAATATGCAATTCAACCAAGTCCGGATGGTTTAGCGCAAGCTTTTATCATTGGTGAAGAGTTTATTGGTGATGATAGTGTTTGTTTGGTGTTGGGAGATAATATCTTTTATGGACAGTCTTTTTCTCGAACGCTACAAAATGCCGCTTCAAAAGAGTCTGGTGCTACTGTTTTTGGTTATCAAGTCAAAGACCCTGAGCGTTTTGGCGTCGTTGAATTTGACGCAAAAATGAAAGCCGTTTCGATTGAAGAAAAGCCTGAAATACCAAAATCTAACTATGCGGTAACTGGTTTGTATTTCTACGATAATCGAGTTGTAGAAATGGCAAAACAAGTGAAGCCGTCTCTTCGAGGTGAGTTAGAAATTACCACTCTCAATGAAATGTATCTAAATGATGGCTCGTTGAATGTGGAGCTATTAGGACGTGGTTTTGCCTGGTTAGACACTGGTACACATGAAAGTCTTCATGAGGCTTCATCTTTTGTTCAAACTATTGAAAATGTACAAGGGCTAAAGGTTGCTTGTTTAGAAGAGATAGCTTGGCGTAATGGTTGGTTAACTGATGAGCAAATGTTAATGCTTGCTAAACCAATGATGAAAAATGAGTATGGACAGTACCTAGAGAGGCTAGTGAGCAGTGAAAGCAACTAAGACAAAATTAAAAGATATTTTGATAATTGAACCTAAAGTTTTTGAAGATGAGAGAGGCTTTTTTATGGAAAGCTTTAATCATTCAAACTTTGAAAAATTAATTGGCCGAAGCGTTAAATTTGTTCAAGATAACCACTCTAAATCAGGCAGGGCTGTGCTTCGAGGTCTGCATTATCAAATACAGCACCCGCAAGGCAAACTTGTTCGAGTTGTCCGTGGAAAAGTTTTAGATGTCGTGGTCGATCTACGAGCTGACTCTCCAACCTATAAACAATGGCAATCGTTTGAGCTGAGTCAGGAAAATAAGAAGCAATTATGGATCCCCGAGGGCTTCGCTCATGGTTTTCTGACGTTGACAGATGAAGTCGAGTTTTTGTATAAAACAACCGATTATTACTCCCCACAAAGTGAGCGTTCTATTGCCTGGAATGACCCAGAATTAAAGATTGATTGGCAATTAGATGAAGAAAGTTTGATCGTTTCAGATAAAGACAAGAATGGGCTGCTACTTAAAGATGCAGAGCATTTCTAAAAATAAGGTTTTATAAGATGACAACGCAATTATTTGTTCCAAAGTTTCGTGTTGATGAGTGTCTAGAGCATGTAAGAGAGTGCCTAGAAAAAGGCTGGACAGGAATGGGCTTTAAAACTGTTGAAATTGAGGATGAATGGAAAAAGTATACCAGTCTACCTCATGCTCACTTTTTGAGTTCAGCTACAGCGGGCCTTCACCTCGCATTTGAAGTTTTGAAGCGTGCGCATAATTGGAGTGATGGCGATGAAGTTATATCTGCATCTTTAACATTTGTCTCTACTAACCACGCTATTAAGTACGCTGGTCTAGAGCCTATTTTTGCTGATGTTGATGAGTACTTATGCTTAGACCCTCAGAGTATTGAAGAAAAGATAACGGATAAGACTAAAGCTGTTGTTTTTGTGGGGCTTGGCGGAAATACAGGTCAACTTGAAGCGGTGGCAAAGCTGTGTAAAGAGCGTGGGTTGGCTCTAGTATTAGATGCGGCGCACATGGCCGGGTCAAGGTTTGATGGAAAGCACGTAGGTTATAATGCTGATGTCACCGTGTTTAGTTATCAAGCTGTAAAAAATATGCCTACAGCTGACTCTGGAATGATTTGTTTCCAGAACCCAGAATATGATGCGTTAGCACGTAAACTAACTTGGTTGGGTATTAATAAAGATACTTACGCGCGTACAGCAGCACAAGGTGCTTATAAGTGGAAATATGATGTTGAAGATTTAGGCTTCAAATATCACGGTAATTCAATTATGGCCGGCATGGCTTTAGTTGCACTTAAGTACTTAGATAATGATAATTCTTATCGCCGACAGTTAGCTAAGTGGTATCGTGAAGAGTTATCTGAATGTGAGAATGTGAAAATAGTTCCGATTGCTCAAGGGTGTGAATCATCAACGCATTTACTTCAAATTCGAGTTTCAAATCGAGATGAGTTACTCGTTAAGCTAAATGAAAATGATATCTATCCAGGTGTACATTATACAGATAATTCAGAGTACAAAATGTATGAAAAATCTGGTCGTTGCCCAAAAGCTTTGAAAGCGAGTAATGAAATCATTTCATTGCCAATGCATATGGGTATAACAAGGCATGATGTTGTAAATGTTGTAAATATGGTAAAGAAATACAGTAAATAAACTGTCTGTCATATAGCTACAGCTAATTCGACCAGATGTGAACAGGTCGATCTATCTGTTTAGTGGCGATATACTGAACCACTAAACGGATAGGGATACTAATGCTAATGAAAACACGTGACAAGATTGTTTACGCAGCTCTAGAGCTTTTTAATGAGCACGGCGAGCGTAGTATTACGACCAATCATATTGCTGAACACATCGAAATCAGCCCCGGAAACCTCTATTACCACTTCCGCAACAAACAAGAAATTGTACGTGATATCTTTACTCTCTACTCGACAGAGTTACTTGAAAGATTTACTCCGATTCAAGGGCAGCAAGAAAGCCTGACGCTACTAAAAAGCTACTTAGATTCCATCTTCACGCTGATGTGGAAGTATCGATTCTTCTATGCAAATTTGCCTGAAATATTGTCACGTGATGAAAAGCTGCACCTTGATTACATGGCCGTTCAAGAAAAGCTGCAAACGAATCTTGTGGATATTATGAGAGCATTTGTTGAGTTGAATTTGCTAAAAGCAACAGATGCAGAAATGAAGTCGATGGTCACATCTCTTCACTTGATCGCATCAGGTTGGTTGGCGTATCAGTCCGCGATGTCGCCAAAAGCTCAAATTACTGAACAAGTTGTGCATCAAGGAATGCTGCAGATGATCGCAACCGTTAAACCGATTGCAACGACTCAAGGCTTTGAGCAACTGACACTGTTAGAAGATGGTGTAAGAGCGCTGAACAGCAAATAAAAGCGAAGATGCGGGTAAGCGGTAAGTGGGATTCGAGTGGTGGGATATAAACCGTGACGTCATTCCCTACAGCGAGGAACGAGCGTGATAGGGAATCTTTTTATGTCAGGGTTCGAAAGGTGACTCACGGCAATGTGAGATAGAGATTCCAGATATTTCGTCCCTCAATTCTGGAATGACTGAGTTTGATAAATGTGAATTCAGAGATTTTCAGCTCTTTGGGCTTGCTCTTCGCATCTCGGTTACTTATATCTCGTATCTGTTTTTACCTAATTAACCATCTTTTTGGATTTTGAGCTTGGCTGTTTCTACGAATTTCAAAGTACAGCGATGGGCGGGTTTGTCCGCCAGTGTCACCTGCAAGCGCAATAGCCTCACCCGCTTTCACCTTGTCACCTTCTTTCTTTAAAAGCGCTTGGTTAAAGCCATAGAGCGTCATGTCGCCTTTACCGTGGTCCAGCAGTACCACTAAACCATAACCACGCAAGTACTCGGCAAACACGACCGTTCCCGAGTAAACAGATTTTACCTGCTGACCGTATTTCGCTTTGATCACCATACCTTTCCAATTTACTTGGCCAGTTTGGCGTGAGCCGTAGTTATGCAGAACTTTATCTTTGATTGGCCAAGGTAGCTTGCCTTTACGTTTGGCTAAGCCATCCATAGGGACAGCATTGCGTCTCTCTCGAGCGGCTTTTTCTGCTTTCGCTATTTCGGCCTTTAGGCGAGTTTCATTACGTTGAAGTTCGGCTAAGTAATTTTTGTCGCCAGAGATGTTTTTCTTAATACTGCCGACGGTTTTCTTACGCTGTGTTTGAGTTTTGGCTAACGTATCGCGTTTGGTGGTTTGTTGTCTTAACAGGGTCGCTATCTGTTCTTGCTCAAGTTGGCGTTGCCTATGGCTTTCTTCTAACTCAAGTTGAGTTTGTTCGATCGTTTTGATTGTGGCAGATCGCGCTTTGGCAAGGTGTTGGTAATAGTGACTGATGCGGTCTTCTTCAACGCCAGTATTTAAGATGTGAGAAGAGGCTTTGGCTCTGCTGGTCATGTAGTAAGTCTGAATCAGCTGCTCTAACTTATCGGTATGGACTTTTTTCTGTGCTGTCAGCGCTTTAATCTTATTATCTAAGCTAGCAACATTGGTGTTGGCGGTTTTGAGTTGTTTTTTACTTGTTTGAATTGCTTTTTCAAGCAAGGAGATAGAGAGCTCTTGTTGCTTAAGGTTTGCTTGTAAATTGTCGAGCTTCTTTTGCTGTGAGGATAGTGTTTTTTGTTGACGAGATATCTCACTCGACACACCTTTCAGCTCCCCTTTCGATGCGGCAAGTGACGGTGCTGAGAAAACCACAGCGCAAAGGCTGGCAGATATCAAAAGAACAGCGCTAATTACTTGGAAAGGTTTCATCATTGTCGTCATGTTGCTCTTATTAGTTCTTGGCATCTGCTCTTAAGTTTTTCGTATATCGATTTATCGAATCTACAATCAGCTCTTATATTCCATCACCATGGATGAAGTTCTGCGAGCGTCCATTAAACCCTTGGTCCATATCTAAAGATGGTTTGTCTGTTTTTGGTTTGCCGACAACTTTTGCCGGAACACCAGCGACCGTTGTATGCGGAGGTACAGCTTGTAGTACAACAGAGCAAGACCCAATCTTCGCGCCTTCACCTACTTCAATGTTGCCGAGTATTTTAGCACCGGCCCCAATCATTACGCCTTCGCGGATTTTGGGGTGACGGTCGCCGCCTTCTTTACCAGTACCACCAAGGGTAACGTCTTGAAGGATCGATACATCATTTTCGACGACAGCAGTTTCACCAATCACGATACCAGTGGCGTGATCGAGCATGATTGCTTTACCGATAAGTGCGGCAGGGTGAATGTCAACTTGGCAAGCGACTGAAATTTGGTTTTGTAGGTAAGTAGCAAGTGCGATACGCCCTTGTTTCCACAACCAGTTAGCTACTCGGTAACCTTGAAGCGCATGGTAGCCTTTAAGGTACAGCAGAGGCATTGAGTACATCTCGACCGCTGGATCTCGATTTACCGTTGCGCAAATATCACAAGCAGCAGCATCAATAATCGATTGATCCTGCTTAAATGCTTGTTCAACCACTTCACGGACTGCCATTGCTGGCATTGAAGCTGTCTTTAACTTGTTGGCTAGGATGTAGCTAAGGGCTGCGCCTAAACTTTCATGGTTGATGATCGTGGCATGATAAAAACTCGCAAGCATAGGCTCTTGCTCAGACTGCTGTCGAGCTTCTTTCACAATGCATTGCCAAACTTTTTGTTGTTCACAGTGTTTCATTTTTTCATCCATCCATTCCTTTAAACCAGATACGCGTAGCGAGATGAGAAATACGAAGAGCTTAGAAAAGCCAATTAGCGTAAGTGAGATTCCAGATACTTCCTTCCTCACCCTTGGAATGACGAACATTATATTAACGTCACTCCAAGGGTGAGGAACGAACGAGTTGGAGAAGTTTCTTTGGATAATTTACTTGATGCTATTCGCATCTTAATCACCCGCATCGCATCTCGATAACTCGAACCTCTTTACTGCGTTTCTATCTTTCTGACTTTTTGTCTCGAGCAAGCAGATCTTGTGCTGCTAAGTGAGCATCTTTCCCTTGATACAACACTTGATAAATCTGTTCAACAATAGGCATTTCAACGCCCATACGTTCTGATAGTAACCAAACTTCTTTGGTGTTGCGATAACCTTCTACCACTTGGCCAATTTCTTCTTGTGCGGTATCTACATCTTTACCTGCACCCAAAGCTAAACCAAAACGACGGTTACGAGATTGATTATCGGTACAGGTCAGCACTAGGTCACCCAATCCAGCCATGCCCATGAAGGTTTCTGGTTGCGCACCAAGAGCGGCGCCAAGTCGACTCATCTCAGCTAGACCGCGAGTGATAAGTGCAGTACGTGCATTGGCACCAAAACCAATACCATCCGACATGCCAGCACCAATGGCGATGACATTTTTCACTGCACCGCCAAGTTGCATGCCAATAAAATCTGAATTTGCGTACACACGGAACGTTTTGCCACAGTGAATTTTTTCTTGAAGTTGCTCAAGGAATTCTGCATCAGGGGAAGCCACAGAGATTGCCGTTGGCATACCCATCGCTAGCTCTTTGGCGAAGGTAGGTCCTGATAGAACTGCTAACGAGTACCCATCACCAAGCACATCGTGAGCGACATCTTTTAGCAGGCGACCTGTCTCGGGCTCTAAGCCTTTGGTTGCCCAGCAGATGCGCGAATGCTCTGTTAAGTGAGGCTTAAGGCTATTTAAAACGATACCAAACACATGGCTAGGAACGACAACAAGAAGATCACGACTTGCTGTTACTGCCTTCTCAAGGTCTGACTCGATGATTAGGCTTTCTGGGAAGTCTATATTTGGTAGAAATTCATTATTTGCGCGCTCGGATTCGAGGCGAGCCATGTGAACAGGATCATGCCCCCACAGAACAACGTTTGCACCGTTACGCGCTAGAGAGATAGCTAAAGATGTTCCGTAAGAACCTGCGCCAATTACTGTCATGGCGATCTCTTTGCCGTAAGCGTTTGTCGAGATTGTCGGGTGAGTTGTTTCTGTCATGCTTCCACCTAAAAATAATGAGGGAAATCGAAGAGTTCTGAAAAAGCTTTCCACTAAAATAAGCAGAGCTTTCAATCTTAGTACAGTGTAAAGAAAAAATGCACATCGCAGAAGTTGCGATGTGCATTTAAAAGCTAACTAGCGCTTGAATCGTTAGAGTTAAGTTCTACTTTGAGACTTAAGCCTGTTCGCCTTCAGCTTGCTGTGCTTGGTTCTGTAGGTAGTTCATGAACAAAGCATCAAAGTTTACTGGTGCTAGGTTCAGTTGTGGGAACGTACCTTTAACTACTAGGCTAGAAATTGATTCACGAGCGTACGGGAATAGGATGTTCGGGCAGAATGCACCTAGGCAATGAGCCAGTTGACCAGCTTCCATTTCGCTTGCAGAGAAGATACCGCCTTGCTGAACTTCACAAAGGAATGCTGTGTCTTCTGCGTTCTTAACGGTAACCGTTAGACGTAGAATTACTTCGTACACGCCTTCGCCAAGCTCACGGCTTTGAGTGTCTAGGTCCAGTTTTACATCTGGGTTCCACTCTTTTTGAAACATGTCTGGAGAGTTTGGCGCTTCGAAAGATACGTCTTTTAGGAAGATACGTTGGATTGCGAAGTTCTGTTGTGCGTCTTGTTGTGCTGCTTCAGCCATTTTCTTGTCCTTAAAAATTTATAATTAGGTTTCGTTCGCCATCTCTGTTGAACAAAACCTTAAAGTCATATTCGTTTAGTTAGGTCAGCTTACCTTTAACTACTTTTTACCTTTCACCAAAGGTAGGTTAGCTTCGCTCCAAGCCACTAAGCCGCTTTTCAGCACGCTTACGTTTACGAAACCAGCTTTAACCAGTAGGTTAGCGCTTTCTTGAGCTGTTTGACCTGTCTTACATACTACGATGATTGGGTCTGCTTTGTGGCTTTCAAGGCTACCAAAGCTATTTGCTTTGATATCTGACGGCAAAATGTGAACTGCGTCAGTAATATGGCCCTTTTTGAACTCATCTTTAGTTCGAATATCAACCACAACACCGTTTTCACGGTTAATCATGTGTGTGGTTTGTGCTGCCGTGATCTCTTTGTAAGCTGCGTTTGATGTCTTGATAACGTTCGCAATGATGGCAACAACCAAGCCGATCCATACGATGGCTAAAATCATATTCTCTTGAACAAATGGAACTAACTCTTGCATATCTTGAACTCTTATTCGTTATTGGGCGAAAAATTATAGGGTAGGAGTATAGCTATAAAGGGGGGGAGAATACAGAGGAAGCATATTGTTGTGTGTGAGTTAATGTATTAATGGGGGATATATACTAATTGCTTATGATTTATCCATTTACTTGATTGAAGTTATTAATTATGATGTACAAACAGTTACTTAAGCTGAGTGACTGGTAGGGTCTATGTAATTAGTCTCTATTATAAACGTTTATATTATTGGAAATCATTATGAAAAAGATGGCTCTAGCAGCTGCATTAGCAGTTAGCTTCTCAGGTGGTGCTTTTGCAGCAACAGAAACTGCAGCAGCGGGCGCTGGTGCTGGTACTAGTGGTGCGGCAGCCGGTGCAGGCGCATCTGCAGTTGCAGCAGGTACAGCTACAACTGTTGCAGTAACGACAGCAGCAGTAGCAGCGGCAGCAGCAGTAGCCGTTGCTTCTAACGAAAGCGGTGCAACGACTACAACAACAACTCGATAATTTTTGAGTTGGTGTCTAAAACCATTTTGTGTGAAAGCATAAAGTGGTTTTTTTATATCAGATTTTCATATTGGATATCAGCAACCAGATTGCTAGGAAGCAGAACTCGTCATGCTTAAACTTCTAATCATATCTCTTGGTCTTTTTCTTGCGGGTTGTTCTCAGCAGTTTCAAGACGTTAACTCCACTTTTGATGAAGCCTTTTTTGGCAGAACCGATGTTGAGTTATCAAAGGAATACATTCAAACCTTACCTTATTCCAGTATTTATGCGGAAGTGAATGACCAAGGCAAAATCTTCATGGTTTTAGCGTACGTCGGTGAAAACCCTCAAACGGGCGCAGAGCAGTTAAAATGGATGTCTTCTGATAAAGCTATGATCGTCACTGAAAATGGACGTATTGTACAAACGCTATTGCTTCCTTACGAAAACCTTTCTGGTTTAGCATTCCAACCGTTGAGTGCATTCTCGTCTGCAAACAGCTCGTCGCCAGACTCGTCTTCTGTGTTTGATTTGTCAGCTAACCCCGGCGCTCAAAAGTGGCAAGCGGTGTACGACTGGCAACCTAACTATCGATTCGGCTATAAAGCAAATATCACCCGAACGTATGCGGGGAATGAAACGGTCGAAACACCGTTGGTGTCTATCAGTACCAAGAAGTTCCAAGAAAAAATTAACTTCCCAATGTTAGAGCAAGAGATCACCAACGAGTATTGGGTCGACAGCAAAGGCAAAGTGGTCAAAACCATACAGTATTTAGGCCCTGATATGACAAGGCTTGAGTTAACCGTCCTTAAGCATTATCAAAGCAATTAACGAACAGGGTAATGAACGAAAATGATGAATTATATTAGTCATGTATCAAAAATGACGGGACGTCGGTTGCCAGTAGTGAGAGTTCTGTTAATGATGAGAAACTTGTTAGCTTTGAGCGCGCTGTTCTCTCTGTGCACTGTTAGCTACGCTTCTGCGGCATCTAACGTTGTTACGCCTTCGGTTAAGACAACGGTTGAGCTTCCCCTGCAAGGTGTAACGCTTGAGTATAAAGCTGACGTTCGACTACTTCAGGTGTTAGACGACGCGAACGCTAGCTCTAACGAAAATGCTAACGGCAGTATTGGTTACTTTCCCCTTTCAGCTCAACTGTTTGATAAAGCCAATACTGAAGCTATCGAAGCCAAAAAGCGCAATGTATTTAACCAGCTTGAAGCTTTTGCAGTAGAAGAACCAGAAGCAAAACTGGTAAAGCAACAATTAGCTTCTTTCCAATATCTCAATCGAGTTTTTATTGAGTTAGACCGCAATGCCGTTATATCTCAATCAGATAAGAACCCACTGCTTGTTTCAAATTCTAATACTAACAAGTCATCTGCTGCCATAACAAAAGCGCCGAACAGTCAAACTCAAGTATTTTCCCTGTACTTACCGCAACGATCAACGTCCATTCAGGTGATGGGTGTAATGAAAGATTCTGTAAGATTGAATTTGATTGAACATGGAACGCTGAACGATTATCTCTATGCATTACCGAGTGATTTTATTGGTGAGTCAGCAGATAAAAGCGTGGCGTATGTTATTCAGCCAGATGGCATGGTGCAAACCATTCAATATGCGTACTGGAACGAACAGCCGGTTTATTTAGCGCCAGGTGCTATCGTATTTATGGCGTTTTACTCTTTGCCATCGGAATACTCAACGTTGAACCAAGATATTGTCGATTTGCTACGTCATAAGGTTGGCCTGTAATGCTGAAACAGAAATCATTCCCTCTATCAGCAGTGTGCACATCGGTTACCTGCGCTTTATTAATGACTGGTAGTGTGTCGGTTAACGCAGAGACTGCCATTGATTCGTCTTCGATTCGAGCTGATAAATCATCATTCGACGATACCGAATATAGAACGTCGCAAATGAACTTTGGTGGTGTTGGCTTAATGCAAATGCCAACAGGCCGAATGGCACCAGAAGGTGAGTTCAACTTTAGTGCTTCGTTTAATAATGAATACCATTTTTATAACGTGAGTCTGCAGGTGATGCCTTGGCTAGAAACCACCATTCGTTATACACAAGTGCAGGATCTGCTTTATAGCGGAGGCGCGGATCAAGATTGCTCTCAAAACTCATTCAGTGGCTGTACTAAATATACCGATAAAGGCATCGACTTTAAGCTGCGTCTAATCGAAGAAGGGTACTACTTACCGGAAGTGTCGGTGGGTGTTCGTGACTTTGGTGGTACTGGCTTATTTGATGGCGAATTTTTCGCGGCAACCAAACGTTTGGGTCCGATTGATTTTACTGTTGGCATGGCTTGGGGCTACATGGGTACCAGTGGTAACTTTACCAACCCACTGTGTAAAGCCAGTGATAAGTATTGTGCTCGCCCGTCTGATTTTAAAGGCAATGGGGGCAGTGTCGATTTTGAACGTTGGTTCAAAGGCGATGCAGCAATTTATGGTGGCTTTGAATACCAAACCCCTCATAAGCCGCTAACCTTGAAACTTGAATACGATGGCAATGATTACTCTCAAGACTTCCCGGTTGTGCGCGGTGGTGTCGACATGACACAACACACGCCATGGAACGTCGGTGCTGTGTACCGTTTCACTGATTGGGGAGCGGCTAAAGTGAGCTACGAGCGAGGTGATACTTTAACCCTTGGTTTCGACCTCTCTACCAACTTCAATGAAATGTATTCGGTGTGGCGAGATACCGAAACAGCAGAATTGCGCCCAAGTGGTGTCGAGACGGTTGACGATATTGATATGGCGGCCCTTGCTAAAGAGCTTGAAACCGTCGCAGGCTATGAACAAGCGCAAATCTTGGTCGACGATAATAGTATTGTGGTAAAGGGTACTCAGGTTAAATACCGAGACAGAGATATCGCCCTTGAACGCGGTGCGACCGTTATCGCAAATGCGGTACCGAGTTACATCGATACCTATAAAATTATCGAAAACGATAAATCGGCGGAACTCACCGAGACAACGGTAGATGCACAAGCATTCAAAGCGGCGGCGAACAATCGTTACCTTAATGCTCAAACCAGTGACGCAACAAACACTCACGAACTAGAACGCAAGAAATCCGTTATCTATCATGATGGGCGTGAGCGATTCGATGTGTCGATTTCACCAAACCTAGCTCAATCGTTCGGTTCGGCTGAAAACTTCTACTTGTACAGTTTGGGCTTATACACCAATGCTTCTTTCTGGGCGTTAAACAATGTTGAATTGTCGGGCTCGCTTTACGTTAACTTAATTGATAACTACGACAAGTTTAATTACGAAATCCCATCAGACGGCACTGACCAAACGCCAAGAGTAAGAACCTTGTTCCGTTCTTACGTTGACGATCCGGTTCGCTTGGATCGTTTACAACTGACGTGGTTTGAAGATTACGGCAGCGGTATCTACACCCAAGCTTACGGTGGTTACCTTGAGAGCATGTTTGCGGGCGTGGGCGGTGAAATTCTTTATCGACCATTCAACAGAAACTGGGCAATTGGCGCAGACATGACCGTAATCAGCCAGCGAGATCCCGAAAGTTGGTTCGGTACGTTTGAGCATGAGAACCAGGTAAATCCCGACGATAAAACCCGAACGTACAAAGTCATCGATAAAGGTACTACAGGGTTTATCACCGGTTACTACACACCACAATGGGACTTCTTGAACGGTACTTTACTTAAAGTTGGTGTCGGTAAATTTCTTGCCGGTGATATTGGTACTCGGGTCGATTTCTCTAAGCAGTTCAAGAGTGGCGTGATCGCTGGTGCGTTTGTTAGTTTAACCGACATGACAACCGAGGAGTACGGTGAAGGCAGCTACACAAAAGGATTCTATGTGTCGATTCCATTTGATTTAGTCACCGTGAAACCAAGCTCAAGTCGTGCTGGCTTTACCTGGTTACCTATCACTCGAGACGGCGGGCAAGTACTGAACAAGCAATATAAATTGTTCGATCAAACCGATGCTCGCTCACCTTGGTTCCAAAGGCCAAGTAGTGTGAAATAAATAGAGTGAAAGGGGAATTATAGGGTGAAGAGACAGAGTACGTCCTAACCCTCGACATTCGAGGAGTTAGGTGTTTTTTTTTGATACTTAATCTTATGTGAACTCGGCTCTATAGTTTTACTTTAAACCCAGTTAATGAGGTTGATAATAATTACGAATAATGGATAATGCACGAGCAGAAAAGTAAGCATATGAAAGTCAGCACCCTTGCGGAAAGCTCTACAAACCCCTGTTCTAATTTCTATTTTATTTTTAGGGGAAAATTAACACACGCAGTGTGATTTTGCGGAATATCAAGGGGCGGTAGCGTTCCTGAGCCTGAGTTCAAGTGCGATGAGTCAATCAGCTATCAACCCTTTTACTTTAATGCTTATAACATAGTGTGAGAGCAACAATAGCTAAATTCTCTTTTTATCGGATATCTTTTGGGATATCGCCCACTTTTCGTTTCTATGAATTGGTCAACATGAAGATTAATAAAAATCTACTCTTAGTCGGGCTCATTCCTGCATTATTAGCAGGGTGTGCAACTCCAGGCTCTCACCTTTCGACAGGCAACAAGAATGTGATTCAGCCTTCAGAGCAACAGCATAAGTCTGATATTTCTGATGTGGTTAACCTTTATCCACTGACGGCTCAATCTGTATCGAGTTACCAAACAAACACTCTGTCGGTTTCACAAGCCAACCCTCAGCTTGATATTGATATCGCAAAATATGAATATCAAGTGGGTGTCGGTGATATTTTGAATATCACCATTTGGGATCATCCTGAATTAACGATTCCAGCGGGTTCTTACCGTAGTAGTACCGAAGCGGGTAACTGGGTTCATGCTGACGGAACAATTTTCTATCCATATATTGGAACAGTAGAAGTGTCAGGAAAAACCGTTCGCGAAATTCGTTCTGACATAGCAGCACGTTTGGCGAAATACATAGAAAGCCCACAGGTTGATGTTAACGTGGCGGCATTCCGTTCTAAGAAAACCTACATTACAGGTGAGGTGTCTAAACCAGGGCAGCAAGCGATTACCAATATCCCATTGACGTTATTGGATGCCGTGAACCGTTCTGGTGGGTTATCCGAAAATGCTGATTGGCGAAATGTTTCATTGACGCGTAACGGCATTGAAGAAAGCCTGTCTTTGTACGGCTTGATGCAGCGAGGTGACCTCACACAAAACCGTTTACTGCAAGCGGGTGATATTGTTCACGTGCCTCGAAATGACAAGCAGAAAGTCTTCGTGATGGGGGAGGTTAAAGAACCGAAACTATTAAAGATTGATCGAGTGGGTATGAGCTTGACTGAAGCCCTCAGTAATGTTGGTGGCATAAATGAACTTACAGCCGATGCAACGGGTGTGTTTGTGATTCGAACTTCTGATGATAAATCAGAGCGCATGGCCGATATTTACCAACTCAATATAGAAGATGCCTCAGCACTGGTGATTGGTACCGAGTTTGATTTAAAACCTTACGATATTGTTTATGTAACGGCAGCACCAATCAGTCGCTGGAACCGTGTTGTCGGGCAGTTACTACCAACCATTAACGGAATTAATAATTTGTCTGAAGGTGTATTACGTATCCGTAATTGGCCTTAGGTTTGGATAGAGTCGTCATCAGGTCACATTTCATATGTGGCCTGATTTTTATGTTTAGAAGCTCATTTAGTTTATAAGCATGTGTAGCTTATTAAGCTCATTACAGTTAGAAATCAGTTATGTTTAATAAAATTTTAGTGGTCTGCGTGGGTAACATTTGTCGCTCCCCGACTGGAGAGCGTGTACTTCAAAAGTTGTTGCCTAATAAAGAAGTAGCCTCTGCCGGCATTGCTGCTGAAAAAAGTCGTTTAATCGGTAAACCAGCAGACAAGACTGCGATTGCAATTGCCGCAGAAAATGAGGTGGATGTTGAAAGCCATCAGTCTCAACAAGTTACGCCACAACTTTGTGCTCAATATGATTTAATATTGGTGATGGAGAAGGGCCACTTAGAAGCGCTCACTCAAATCTCACCAGAGGCTCGCGGTAAAACCATGTTGTTTGGCCAATGGATTGGCCAAAAAGATATTCCTGACCCTTATCGTCAAAGCCGTGAAGCGTTTGAACACGCGTATCAGCTGATTAACGAAGCAGCGCATGCTTGGGCGAAAAAACTGTAGGTTTAAATATACAGCTTTTTAAATGTCATGCTCTAAACGTCGGCGTGGCTAAGTCACCAACAGAATCATATAAGAGAGAAGTATGCGTAGCGTATTTTACGTCTCTTAAATAGCAATAACTTAGGAAGTAGTAATCTGATGACAACACAACCATCTCAGCAATCACCAACAGATAACTCTGATGAGATAGATTTAGGAAAACTGCTTGGCACTTTACTGGACGCTAAATGGCTAATTATGCTGACCACATTCGCTTTTGCTGTGTTTGGTATTGCGTTTGCTCTGCTTTCTACACCGATATATAAAGCTGATGCTCTGATTCAAATTGAAGAGAAGAGCTCTGGTGGTATCTCATCGATGGTTGGTGATATGGGTGAGCTGTTCTCTCAGGAATCTTCTGCGACTACAGAAGTGGAGATCATTCAATCTCGAATGATTTTGGGTGAAACGGTCGATAAGTTTAACCTAACTACTGTAACCTCACCGAAGTATGTACCAATCGTCGGCAAGGGCTTTGCTCGTCTAACAGGTGACACCAACCATATTGCGGTTAGCCGTTTTACGTTACCAACCTATGCGAGCAGTTACGCGCACACGATTCAAATCCTCGATGCCGAGCAAGGAACTTACCAATTGGTACGTGACGATGGGCGCATTATTTTGCAAGGTAGAGTGGGGGAGCTGGCAACCGCTGAAGACTACAGCTTATTTGTGGCAGGTTTCGAGTCACATACCGGTTTTGAATTTTCAATTGGCAAGCGTAGCCGATTAGAAGCGATCGGATGGTTGAAGTCTTCTTTGTCTCTGTCTGAGCAAGGTAAGCAAACTGGTATTTTGAAGTTGAGCTTTGAAGGTGAAAATAAACAGCAGATTTCTGAAATCCTTAATCATATTATCCAGATCTACTTCTTGCAAAATGTAAAACGTAATTCAGCTGAAGCAGAGAAGAGCTTATCGTTCTTAGAAAGTCACCTGCCGGGCATTAAGTCTGAGTTAACCGACTATGAAGACGTACTAAACAATTACCGCCAAAAGAATGAATCAATTGATTTGGGGTTAGAGGCACAATCAACCTTGAAGGTAATGGTAGAGCTTGAAGCACAGTTGAATGAACTGACGTTTAAAGAGAGTGAAATAAGCCAGCGATTTACTAAAGATCACCCCGCATACAAAGCCCTGCTTGATAAGCGTAAGACGTTATTTGGCGAGAAAGAGCGTCTAAACAAGCAAGTGCAAAAACTACCCAAAACACAACGTGAAGTACTGCGTATGACACGTGATGTTGAAGTAAACCAACAAATTTACATCCAGCTTTTAAATAAGGTTCAAGAGCTAAGCATTATTAAAGCTGGTACGGTCGGTAACGTTCGTATCTTAGATGACGCTCAAGCGTATGCTCACGCTGTCAAACCTAAGAAGTCGCTGATTGTTGTATTAGCAACGCTACTGGGTGGGATGCTAAGTGTTGCGTTAGTACTAGTGAAAGCAGCGTTCCATCGCGGTGTTGAAAGTCCAGACCAAATTGAACAAATTGGCCTTCCTGTATATGCAGCCGTACCCAAATCAGATTTACAAGTAGAGTTAACCAATCGTTTTAAGTTGAAGAAACAGAAAACTAAGGGAACTCAAGCACTACTCGCCGAATCTAACCCTGCCGATCTGTCCATCGAGGCACTACGTGGCCTGCGTACTAGTTTGCATTTTGCGATGCTAGAAGCAAAGAATAACATTCTAATGATTTCAGGTCCTGCACCGGGTATCGGAAAGTCATTTATCTCAACCAATTTTGCCGCGGTTGCAGCAAAAACAGGCCAAAAGGTGCTGTTGATTGATGCAGATATGCGTAAAGGTTACTTACAACAAAGTTTTGGTTTTAAGTGGGACAACGGTCTTTCGGATCTGTTAAGTAGCAAACAGGAGTTCTCCCAGTTTACTAAAACAGCGGCAGTAGCTAATTTAGATGTGATTACTCGCGGTCAGGTGCCGCCCAACCCATCTGAGTTGTTGATGCACCCACGCTTTGCAGAATTAATGGAGTGGGCTTCAAAAGAGTATGACTTGGTTATTGTCGATACACCACCAATACTTGCGGTGACTGACCCAAGCATTGTCGGGGCTTTTGCTGGAACTACCTTAATGGTGGCTCGTTTTGGCCTAAATACCATTAAAGAAATTGATGTCGCTCGAAACCGTTTCGAACAATCGGGTATAGAAGTGAAAGGCGTTATCTTCAACGCTATGGAGAAGAAAGCATCAAGCTCTTATGGATACGGTTACTACAACTATGCGTATTCTAGCGATAAAAAATAGATGGGATCAGATGCTAAAGAGCAGTAACGAAGTAATAGGAATAAGTGTTCGAAAAGTCAAGAGCTAGTTTTTTTGGGAGGGATATCAAGTCGACAATATACACCTGAGTTGTTATTATTGACTTAGTGGATCTACCTACACGAAGGTGAAAAGTTCTCACTGATGATGAATCTTGCTTATAGGAGCCAAACCTAAGGGCGGTAGCGTGCTCAAATGTGAGTATTAGCAATTCAAGGTGACTAGAAATTTGTGTAATTTGTGGTGTATTGGTGCTCTTGTTAAAAGTAAGTAAAAAATTAGTTTGTAAGAGGGGGGAGGGCGTGTAATACGCTGTCTCGTTTAGGAATAAAAGTGTCTCAGGACCTACATAAACTGAGATGTGTATTGAAATACAATTAGGGTTTCGTCGTATGAAAACTGCATTAATAACTGGAATTACGGGGCAAGATGGTTCTTATTTAGCTGAGTTGCTGTTAGAAAAAGGTTACGAGGTTCATGGACTGATCAGACGTGCTTCATCATTTAATACAGAGCGGATAGATTCAGCGGTAAATAACAGTGAGGGTATCCATCTCCATTATGGTGACCTGACTGATACATCGAATTTAATCCGTTTGGTTAAGGAAATTCAGCCAGACGAAATCTACAACTTGGGTGCAATGTCTCATGTTGCGGTTTCTTTTGAGTCTCCTGAATATGCTGCAGATGTTGATGCAATGGGTACTATTCGCCTTTTAGAAGCTATTCGCATAAATGGATTGGAAAAGAAAACACGTTTTTACCAAGCTTCTACGTCAGAACTCTATGGCGAAGTTCGCGAAATTCCTCAAAAAGAAACTACACCATTCTATCCACGTTCTCCTTATGCTGTAGCTAAAATGTACGCATACTGGATTACAGTAAACTATCGCGAATCTTATGGGATGTACGCATGCAACGGGATTTTGTTTAACCATGAATCCCCACGCCGTGGCGAGACCTTCGTTACGCGCAAGATTACTCGTTCTATTGCTAATATTTCACAAGGTTTGGAGTCACATCTAGAGCTTGGAAATATGGATGCACTGCGCGATTGGGGTCATGCGAAAGATTATGTTCGTATGCAATGGATGATGCTTCAACAAGATGTTGCCGATGACTTCGTTATCGCGACAGGTAAACAAATTTCCGTACGTGATTTTGTACGTATGTCTGCTAAGGAAGCAGGTATCGATCTTGAGTTTTCAGGCGAAGGCGTGAGCGAGATTGCTACTGTAGTAGCTGTGGACGCTGTAAAAGCACCTGCTGTTTCTGTTGGTGATATTATTGTTCAAGTCAATCCTAAATTTTTCCGCCCAGCAGAAGTCGAAACGTTGCTTGGTGATCCTACCAAAGCTAAACTAAAATTGGGCTGGACTCCGGAGATCACTGTAGAAGAAATGTGCGTGGAGATGGTTCAGGCAGATGTGGAAAAAGCCAAGCAACATGCTCTTCTAAAGCAACATGGTTTTGATGTGTCAATTTCATTAGAAAACACAACGACCTTTACAAAGGCTAAAAAAATTAAGGCTTAATATATGAAACGTGTTTTTGTTGCAGGTCATCGTGGCATGGTAGGTTCAGCAATCGTACGCCAGCTTAGGGAACGTAATGATATTGAGCTGGTATTGTACACTTCTGATGAATTAGACCTAACAAATCAGTTGGCTGTGAATGAATTTTTTGAAATGCAAAAGATCGATGAGGTTTATCTTGCTGCGGCAAAAGTAGGTGGGATTCATGCTAATAACACCTACCCAGCTGAGTTTATTTACGAAAACCTAATGATCGAGGCAAACATCATTCATGCAGCTCACCAAAATGATGTAGAAAGGCTATTGTTTTTAGGGTCTTCTTGCATTTACCCTAAATTAGCAGAACAACCAATTACAGAAAATGCACTGTTAACTGGAACGTTAGAAGAAACCAACGAGCCCTACGCAATTGCAAAGATCGCAGGCATTAAGTTATGTGAATCTTATAATCGTCAATATGGTCGTAACTATCGCAGTGTTATGCCTACAAATCTTTATGGTGAGAACGATAATTTCCATCCTGAGAACTCACACGTTATTCCCGCACTGATGCGTCGCTTCCATGAAGCTAAATTGAATTGTGATGATGAAGTTGTTGTGTGGGGGTCGGGTACGCCAATGCGCGAATTTTTGTATGTCGATGATATGGCAGCAGCTAGTATATATGTTATGGAGTTAGACAGTGATATTTATCAGTCTAATACTCAATCAATGCTCTCTCATATAAATGTTGGGACTGGCGTGGATTGTACTATTCGCGAAATGGCGGAAGTCATGGCCAACGTTGTAGGTTTCGAGGGCCAAATTGTTTTTGATAAAACTAAGCCAGATGGTACTCCTAGAAAGTTGATGGATGTCTCTCGTCTTGAAAGTTTAGGCTGGACCTATTCTCTAAGCTTGGAAGATGGTTTAAAAAAAACCTATCAGTGGTTCACTGAAAATCAAAATCAGTTCCGAAAATAGCACTCATATTATGAAGCAACGACTTCCTATTGATACATTTAAAACAGTCGTTGCATCTACGCCTCTAGTCTCTATGGACTTTGTTGTTTTTAACGAGGAAGGCAATATATTGCTAGGTTATCGAAATAATCGACCTGCGCAAGGATATTGGTTTGTGCCTGGTGGGCGTATATGCAAAGACGAAAATTTCGAAAATTCCTTTAGACGCCTTACTCAAGCTGAACTTGGCGAAGCTATTTCAATTGATTCAGCTTCATTCATTGGTGCATATGAGCATCATTACGATGACAATTTTTCAGGTGCTGATTTTTCGACTCATTATGTAGTTCTCGGTTATCAGTTTACATTGGATGTTGCAATTAAGTTACTCCCCATGGAGCAACACAGCGAGTATCGATGGTGGACAGTAGATGAACTGTTGTCATCTGACATGGTGCACGAAAATACTAAAGCTTATTTCAAAAATACTTCATTAAGGTAGTTGTATGTTATTACCTATTATTATGGCTGGCGGTTCAGGCAGTCGTTTGTGGCCATTGTCTCGTAGCCTATACCCCAAACAGTTCATTAGCCTTGCGAGTGATAAAACTATGCTCCAAGAGACAGTTGCTCGATTAGAGCAACTTGAGCATGGCAAGCCTATTTTTATTTGCAATGAAGAGCATCGCTTTATTGTTGCAGAGCAGTTACGTCAGCGTGAATTTGAGCACGGTGGGATCGTTCTTGAACCTGTTGGTCGCAATACTGCTCCAGCTATTGCGCTAGCTGCGCTGCAAGCAACTAAAAGTGGAGATGATCCACTCTTACTAGTTTTAGCTGCTGATCATGTAATTAAAGATGAAAATGCATTTGTTCAATCGGTAGAGCGAGCAATGCCAGCAGCAAATCTCGGTAAATTGATTACCTTTGGTATTGTGCCGACTAAGCCTGAAACAGGATATGGGTATATAAAAAAAGGAACTGGCTTCACTGAATCGGCATTTAATGTCGAGCAATTTGTTGAGAAGCCGGACTTTGATACTGCACAAAGTTATGTTAAATCGGGAGAGTATTACTGGAACAGCGGTATGTTCCTTTTTAAAGCTTCCCGTTATTTAGAAGAATTGAAAGCCTTCCATCCAAGTATTCTATCTGCTTGTGAATTAGCGATCGCATCTTCAACGCCTGATTTAGACTTTATTCGGTTAAATGAAAAGGCGTTTTTAGCGTGTCCTGATGATTCTATTGATTATGCGGTGATGGAAAAAACTGAAGACGCTTTAGTTGTTCCAATGGATGCAGGTTGGAGTGATGTTGGTTCTTTTAGCGCTTTGTGGGAAGTAACCGAAAAAGATAAAGCTGGTAATGTGACGATCGGTGATATTTTGACAGAACATACCTCAAATTGCTATTTGTATTCACAAGACAAACTGATTTCGACTGTTGGTGTCGATAACTTGGTGGTAGTTGAAACTAAAGATGCGGTGTTGGTGGCAGATAAAGATAATGTTCAAAATGTTAAAAGCATTGTAAACCAATTAAAAGAAATGAACCGGCGTGAAGTGCAACAACACAGAGAAGTATATCGCCCTTGGGGATCTCACGACGAAATCGCAGAGGGCGAGCGCTATCATGTTAAACACCTTCGAGTTAAACCTGGTGAAAAGACGGCATTACAACTCCACTATCACCGAGCAGAGCATTGGATTGTCGTTCAAGGAACGGCTAATGTAACTTGTGGTGGTAAGAGTTTTTTACTTAGCGAAAACGAATCAACTTACATTCCTCTCGGGTCATCGCACAGAATTGAAAATCCAGGTAAAGTAGATCTACATCTTATTGAGGTTCGTTCTGGCAGTTATCTGGATGAGGATGACATTCTTCGTGTTGAAGAATATGAAAGTGGGCACCAATAGTATGCACTGTGAATTTGCTCAAACGAAGGATTCGACATCGAGTATGATTAGTCGAGAGACAAAACCAATATTGCGAATAGAATTGCAGGCATGAGTATTTTGAAGTTGGGAGTATTATTAACGCGAGCTCTAGAGGTTTTTTTATCGTTTCTTCTGATAAAATTAGCATCTGATATTCTTTCGCCTGAAGAATTCGCAAAAATGGGGCTGTTTATAGCAATCACACAAGGTGCAACTTGGTTTTTGATATCTCCTATTCAAAATTACCTTTTAGTTAATAGCAAAAATGCCTTCGAAAACCAAAAACTTTTCAAACTAATAAAATGGGAGTTGGCATATTCATTACTTATAGGTGTGGTTTCTTATTGTTTTTTATTAAACTCTAAAATAAATTCACTTGAAAGTATTGATAGCACGTTGTTTTTCTTAATATTTACATGTTCTATTGGATTTGGAATAGTGTATCAAACTTTGATACCAGCCTTAAATATTATAGAGCGACGCAAACAATTTATACTGGCATCTTTGCTATTTAGTATATTTAACTTTTGCCTTCCGATATTTCTTACTAATATTTACAAGCCAATTTTTGAATTTTGGATTGCAGGTATAGTCTTAGCTCAAGGTTTAGTTTTTATTGTTTTTTTACTCTACAATGAATTCAATGGAGAAAAGAGAGAGATAAATGTCGATTCTTTTTCGCTATCTTTTAGAGGTTTGATAAAATTTTCCATTCCTCTTTCATTTGCTGTAGCTTTTCAGTGGTTTAACTCTCAAGGTTATAGGCTTGTGTTGGAAAATTATATTGCCCTAGAGCAATTAGGCTTATTTTTTATGGGTTTTAGTTTTTGTGGTCGTTTTTTAAACGCTGCGGAAAAGGTATTCTCTTCAGTGTTTTTGCCTGATTTGTATAACGCACCGACTAAAGACAGTAAAAAACAGCAGTGGCTCGAGTATATTATAAAAATTGGAAGTGTTCACACGTTACTTTTGATTTTTTTGCTTATTTTTGGTAAGTATATATATAGTGGGTTTATATCAGAAAGTTATGCTGATGGTCTATTGTATCTTTATTACGGTGCTATGTTTGACTATTTTCGTTGCTTACTGAATGCAGTCTTTCAATATAACCTTGTGGTAAACAAAAATAAGGTTCAGCTGATAGTCAATTCGATGATGTCTATAATTCTTGCTATTGTGTTATATAAATCGATTACTTTTAGTCTTACATTGGTGAATATTTCGCAATTAATGTGCGTTATAATCTTCCTTTGTCTGGTTTGTTCATTTTTTTACAATCTTAAGGGTCAAAGTGAAAATAGTTAATTTAAATGGCGGGTTAGGGAATGTACTATTTCAGTTAAGTATGGCCCTTCAGCTAAAAGAGACATACTTAGTCGATGTGAAGCTAGATTACAGCGGTCTATCTATACATCAAGCCGAGAAAGTTCGCTTTTTCCTTAAGTATTGTGATTTTGACTTTGGCGAATGTACATATCTTGAACGTCTTCGTTGTGGCGGAGTGTTGTCAAGAGATAGAGTTAGGCGTAAAGAAGCGAACTTGTTATCTACAATATTTAGAGGTCATTTTTACCAAGAGAATAACTCTACATGGGGGGAGCTACCCGAAAGTGAATTTAAATACTACATGGGATACTTCCAAAGCTATTCATTGGCAAATAAATATAAAAGAATTTTTTCAGATGCGCTAGAAAGAATAGCTAAAGATTTCGACTTTTGTACTGATGAATACTCTGAGACTTTTGTTCATGTTCGACGTGGTGACTATATGTCAGAGAATGCAATTAAACATCATGGTGTTACGTCAATGGATTACTATATTGAAGCGATGAAGCATTCTAATAGTAATAATTTTCGAATATTTACGAACGATATCGAATGGGTAAAAAAAAACATATACAGTTTTGGAAGCTCATCGATAAAAATATCAGAATTTGAGACGAATTTTCAATACTTAGACATATTGGAATTATATCTTATGTCAAAACATGAGAAAGGAATTATTGCAAACAGTACCTTTAGCTTCTGGGCTGCATTACTTAGTAGAAAAAAAGAAGTAATTTGTCCTCAGGAATGGTTCAAAAAAAAGGAATTACAACAACGAGCTAGCTATATTAAATCAAAAGAATGGATAAATCTATGAGCTGTAAAGTGGTTGTTTTGATTCCGGCCTATAATTGTGGAAAATATATTGCTGATACAATTCGAACTATATTAAATCAATCATATAGAAATGTAGATATTATTATTATAAACGATGGTTCAACTGATAACACGCATGATTTGATATCTGGCTTCGCATCAACAAATGAAAAGATCCTATACATCAATAGAACAGAAAATAAAGGCGTTATTGCAACTAGAAACGAACTATTGCGTAACGTGCCACATGATGCGAAATATATTGCTTGGTGTGATTCAGATGACCTCTATCATTATGATAAAATAAAAGAGCAGGTAAGATTTCTTGATTTAAACTCAAAAATTATAGGCTGTGGGACTTGGTACAAAGTCTTCGGGAGTCAAAAAAGAAAAGTTAGAAAGTTTCGATGTAGCGATGTCGTAGATAAGCAGCTCTTATTCGGAAGTCCAATTGGCTTCCCAACATTTATGCAAAGAGTAACACCCCAAATACGGTTCAACGTTGAGCTAAAGTCAGCTGAAGATTACGATTATCTTTATCAGATTTCAAAGATAGGAAAACTAACTAACATATCGTTCTATGGAACAATGTATCGAACGCACCCCAATCAAGAATCAACTTCAAATAAAAACCGACAGCTTTACTATCACCAAAAAATATCCGAGTATATATTTTTTGAAAGAATTGGCAGTATTCTAGGTAAAGAAGAAATTGAATTATTATTGTTTCCTAATGTGACTAAAGGAAACATTAGAAAATATCTTAATATTGAAGACCGTTTGACTAGTATTGACAAGAGCGAACATTTAAAAATAATTCTCGCATATAGGTTTTTGTCATACAATAAAAAGAAATTATTATTTTTAATAAGATATTCTTTTAATCGGTTTAAAGTGATGTTTAAGCTTTATAAATTGTTTTGGTATAAATAGGATATTTTGATATGTTGACCTTAGCATTCTCTACTTTACTACACACTGCCCCCTCATTAATTGAACGTTTAAATAGAATAGAATTATCGCCAAAAATTTCGATTGTTGTTATCGTGCAAAATTTACAAAATAAAGGTCATAAACTACCGAATTTGAACCGTGGAGAAGTACATATTTATAAAGAAAAAGGCATAAGTAGAAGTAGAAATCGGGCTATAGAAAAATCTAATACGGATTACATATGGTTTTTAGATGACGATGTAGAACTGGTTATGAGTGGTGTTGAAGAAGTACTTGAATTTTTAGAAGAAGAATCTCCAGACGCTATGACAGTTCGTATAGGCAGTTTAGAAAAACCAACAGATTTTTATAAAGAATACCAAAAAAATTTGACGGGCTACAAAAATTCACAAATCATGGCTATGAAAGTAAGTTCGATAGAGTTGATTGTTTCAAAAGAATATATAACAACAAATGGCATAAAGTTTCAAGAGAATGTAGGTTTAGGGACTCAGTTTCCTTGTACAGAAGAAAACATTTTTGTTTTGGATCTTTTAAAGAGAAAGGCAAGATTTTTTTTCAGTGAAATAGTGGCTGTTCTTCATACAACTAAAATGGATCAGCGTTTAAAAATTTCTGAAGGACACTATAAAGCTAGAGGCCAGCTACTAAAATATTTGCCTTTCTATTGGCGATTTTTTCTATTAATCCGATGGTCCATTAGGTGTGATAAGGAAGTGGGCTTTATTTCTCGTGTTAGATTTCTTATTAAAGGTATAAACTGATGCATTTACACATACTGTCGCCTTACGAATCACCAGCAGAAGGTCGGGGAACAAGAAATATTTTTTTAGCTAACAGCTTTGGTAAGCAATGTACGCTAGTTACGACAAGGTTCAGTCACGGGAAAAAGAAATTACTGGACAAAAAACAGTTCTTTCTAGCTAGTCAGTATAATATTAAAGTGTTGCCTACAATTCCTTACTCTAGCAATCTCTCGGTAAGAAGACTTATTGCTCATTGGTTTACTGCTTTTTCTTTCTTTATATATCTGGTATTAAATGTTAAGTCAGAAGATAAGATACTTGTATCTAGTATTCCTCCTGAATTATTGCTTTTAACCAAATTAATCGCAAAAATAAAGGGGGTTCATTGCATTGTTGATGTTCGAGATATATGGCCTGATGCATTTCCCATTAAAGGAACGACAGGAAAAATTTTTAGTAGCTATTGTAATATATTATATAAAGTGTCATTGTTCATAAATCAAGAGGAAAACAAATATATCTACGTTTCGCCTTCCTTTTCTAATTGGATAAGCCGATATGATCTTAGTAATAAAGACCAATGTTTTGGGTTTTTAGGTTATGATGAAACTCGATGGGGAGATTCATATCAACTGAAGCGCTTACAAGGCTCTGATAGTAAAATAAAACTAGTATATGTAGGTTATTTAGAATCTCAGTTTGATCTTAGTGGTATTATTTTAGAGGTCAATAAAAATAGTAATATTGAACTCGTCATAATCGGTAACGGTAGTAAACAGGTGGAGTATGAAACTCTAGCGAAAACCGACAGAGTTTCATTTTCAGGATTGCTTAAACCAAGAGAGGTTGTTGAAGTACTAGTTACTTGCGATGTTGGAGTTTTACCTATATCACATACAGCTCAAATGCCAAATAAACTATTCGACTATTTAGGGGCGCGATTACCTGTTCTTGCTATTGGACATTCGGATTCCTCAGATTTTGTAATAACGCAGGGTATAGGTTGGTCAACTTCTTTTGATAGTGCATCAATATCTCAAACCATATCAGAGATAGATCATAATAGCATTTTAAAAAAAAGAACCAGGCTACTTTCAATTTCTAGTTTATATTCTAAAGAATCATCTTATAGAAAAATAAAATCATTTATCATATCATGAATAAATACAAATATGAGGCCTTTATAATAACATTAATGTTATTATTATCCTCGAAGTTTATGGTTTACTCGTTAGACGGAAATGGGCTAATCGCAAACCTGTTTCTTTTTCTTTTGGGTTCTTATTTTGTAATATACAAAATACTTTTCTGTAACATAGAAAAGCCTAAGTTATCCCGCATTCTCGCAGTGATTTGTTTTACTATTTCCTTCTTCTTATTTAATATCACGCGGTTTACTACGATAGATTCATTTTCACAAGCATTGTTCCCAATAGGAACAATTATGTTAATGTTTTATATTTTGGCCTTGCTCATTGAAAGTAAAACAATCTATTTAACACTGCGTTATTATAATGCAATATTGGCTGTTGTTATTCTTCTAGGTATAGTGCTTTATGCTCTATCGATAATTGGTTTAGTCAGTAGTAGTTCTATTGTTCATGCGTCAGATCATGCAAACTTAATGGGGTATAATTCGATATATGGATTGTCGTATACTCCTGCATGGATTAATATCACTATTAATGGGATGGTTTTTTCCAGGTTCTCTTCTGTATTTTGGGAACCAGGAACTTTGGGCTTATATGTAATATTCTTAATATCTATTGAGCTTCTTCTATTTAAAAAGACAAAGTATCATGCAGCTAGGATTATGATTTATGTTTTTGCTGGCCTGTTATCTTTGTCTGCATTGTTTATTGTACTTTTATTTCTGGCTTCAGTTATTTGGTTTATAAATTGTAAGAATCTAACATTTAGATTGATTTTATTTAGGTTGATTGTGGCTGTTTTGGTTATTTCTATTCTCCTCATCAATTATAATTTGTTTTACGATTTATTCTTATATCGATTAGACTACGACCCTTCAAGGGGCTTTGTAGGCAATACTCGTAGTGGCACATGGAGCAATTTTAGTGAGCAGTTTTTTAATGGAGGCTTTTTAAAGTTACTGTTTGGATTTGGAGCTGATGCCATCTTTGAGGGTGATTCCACTTCATTTTTGATAAAGGTCTTTCAACGAGGGATTGTAGGTTTTTGTTTTTTATTTCTTTCTATCTTGTTTTGGGTGAGAGATTTTAAAAAATATAGATATTTATTGATTTGGAGTATGGCATTGGCGATTCTATGTCAGATTGAAGGTGCGATTTTTCCAATTGTATTGTACATGGTAAAATATTATGTTGATAACAAAGAGAAGTTGACATGATCAGTATGTTATTTGTTTTTTATTGATTAAAGGTTCCATTAATGGGGAAAAATATTAAAATATTAGGATATCAGGTTGCATCTAAACCGGTAACTTCTATAGTTAGTGAAGCATTTGATTCCAATAAACTGACAGTTATTAATACTATTAACCCGCACTCGTATTCCGTTGCTAAATATGATGCTGAGTTTCGAAGGGCTTTACTAGAATCACATGTTCTCATACCTGATGGTAGTGGTATTGTATACGCAGCTCGGAAATTGCATGGTGTACGGATCGAAAAAATTGCCGGGCATGATTTGCTGTTAGAGGTAATGAGAGCTTTAGATATAAAGAGGGGGAAAGTTTTCTTCTTAGGAAGTACGAAAACGACTCTTGACGCAATAACCAAGCGCGTTTCTGTCGATTACCCTAACATCAAAGTTGATTGCCTATCACCCCCTTATAAGGAATGCTTTTCTGACGAAGACAAACAAACATTTGTAGATGGTATCAACAAGTTTTCACCGGATGTTATTTTTGTTGGTTTAACGGCACCTAAACAGGAAAAGCTTATAGCTGATATTTATTCTAGTTTAGATGGACATATTATATCTGGTATAGGTGCTGTATTTGATTTTTATTCGGGAACGATTAAACGTCCGAATCAGTTTTGGCTAAACCTTCATCTAGAGTGGTTAGTTCGTTTAGTAGGAGAACCTAAACGATTATGGCGACGTACGTTTATTTCAGCCCCTATATTTCTGTACGACTTGTTTTTTGATAAGGTTAAAGGATGCAAATAGTGCTAAATTCATTGGAAGTAATTTCTAACTCTAACATCCATTTTGGTACAAGTGGTGCACGAGGTTTGGTAGAGCAATTTACACCACAAGTTTGTGAGGCTTTCACGCGTGCATTTATCTGCCATACGAGTAAAGATTTTAGATTCGAATCTGTTGCTGTTGCTATAGACAATAGACCAAGTAGTCCAAGAATGGCCCAGGCTACTATTGCTGCAATTGAGTCTATGGGACTCACTGCCATTTTTTATGGTGTAATTCCCACACCAGCTTTAGCATTTTCAGCTAAGCAAGATGCTATCCCTAGTATTATGATCACCGGTAGCCATATTCCTTTTGATCGCAATGGCATTAAATTTTATCGTCCTGATGGTGAAATCACAAAAACTGACGAACAAGCAATTTTAAGCGCGAGTGTTGATTTTTCACCACTGACTATTATTCCAGAGTTAATTGTGAATAATAAAGCGAGTGAATTTTATGTCGAACGCTATACAAGCCTTTTCGGTAATAGCTTATTGGTTGGGAAAAGAATTGGGATCTATGAGCATTCCAGTGCAGGCCGAGACATTTATCAAGGCTTATTTGAATCGCTGGGTGCAGAGGTTTTTTCACTAGAGCGCACAAACGAGTTCGTACCAATTGACACAGAAGCTGTAGCTGAATCCGACAAAGATAAAGCAAGAGCTTGGTCGAAAGAGCATAACTTGGATTTCATATTTTCGACCGATGGCGATGGTGATAGACCATTAGTTGCCGATGAAGAGGGTGAGTGGCTACGTGGTGATATTTTAGGTTTGCTTTGCTCAAAGGCTCTTCTAATTGAAGCGTTGGCAATACCTGTTAGCTGTAACACAATTATTTCTCAGTCTTCGGAGTTCAGCTGTGTATCGTTGACAAAAATTGGCTCTCCATATGTGATCGCAGAATTAGAACGCTTAGCTAAGCAATACAAGAGCATCGCCGGTTTTGAGGCTAATGGTGGCTATTTACTAGGGAGCGATGTTGAAGTGAACGGTAAGCTATTGAAATCTTTACCAACTCGAGATGCAGTCTTACCTGCACTTATGTTGCTTTTATTAGCTAAGCAGGAAAATAAAAGTATTAAAGAACTTGTTATGGCTTTACCTGAACGATTTAACCATAGCGATCGTATTCAAGACTTCGCGATAGAAAAAAGTTTAGCAATCTTAGCACAAGGTCGAGAAAACCCCGATGAGTTGCTTTCGCGTATAGGTGTTAAAAATGTGAGTGTTTCTAACATTGACAACACTGATGGCCTGCGTATGTCACTTTCAGATTCGACTATTGTTCATTTAAGGCCATCGGGTAATGCACCTGAGCTTCGCTGTTATGCAGAAACGAGTGATTTCGAAACAGCTAAATTGTTGGTTGATAATATCCTAGCTGCAATTAGTAAATTTCGAGAGCTGAGTATATAAGCTATGTTTAAGTTGAAGAATCAGGTTCAAAACTACGCTTGGGGAAGCAAAACTTCCATCAGAAAGTTATTCGGTATTGAAAACCCTAATAACGAACCTCAAGCTGAAATATGGATGGGGACGCACTCTGGAGGTTGCTCACGCATTGATGACACTGGCCAACTTCTGTCTGATGCTATTGCTCAAAATAGAGATAGATTTTTAGGTAGTTACACGGCCAATCGCTTTGGTGAATTGCCTTATTTGTTTAAAGTATTATCTGCTCAAACACCTCTGTCTATTCAAGTCCACCCAAACAAATATAAATCAGAAATGGGTTTTGCTCGAGAGAATGCGGAAGGAATCGCTCTCACGGACTCTATTCGGAATTATAAAGATTCAAATCATAAGCCTGAATTTGTTTATGCTTTAACGCACTACAAGGCTATGAATGGTTTCCGGCCAATCGAACATATTGTTCTTTTATTTAATGAACTTTGTCTTGATGAGCTTGTGCGAGAGGTCGCAATTCTCGAACGAGAGTCGAACAACAAAGCTCTAAGGGAGTTCTTTAGTTCGATTATGATTCTTAGTGAGGCTCGAAAGTATAAGGTGCTTTCCCAACTAGAAGCGGCTTATGAAAAAACTGTTTTGTCTAGTATGGCTCGCGAGGCAATCAAATATAGTCAAGAGTTCAAGAAATATTATGAACGTGACATTGGTTTATTGGCTCCATTTATTCTGAATATTGTCGAACTTGAACCGGGGGAAGCTATGTTCTTGTTTTCCGGAACTCCTCACGCTTATGTTCAAGGCACAGCTCTTGAAATAATGGCAAGTTCAGATAATGTGCTTCGAGCAGGGTTAACACCGAAGCATATTGATATTCTAGAGTTGATCGATAATGTAGTGTTTACACCACTCAAACTTGAAAAACTTAAGATGTTGCCAATTTTGAAAGACGGCAAGCATCAATACCCAATTCCTGTTGACGATTTTGGCTTTGATATCCTTCATGCAACGAATGCGAAGCAAGAGCAATATGTGCGTAGTGCGGAAATTTTATTCTGTATTGATGCTAATATCGTTGTAGAGTCCCAAGATAGATCAATAAGTATCTCTCCTGGAGAGTCAGTCTTTATTCCCTACTCTGCACAGAAGTATACTTATCGAGGTGAAGGGCGAGTTGCTAGGGCTTACAATTAGAACATAAATATTTGGTTAGGTAATATGAAAATTGCAATTGCAGGAACAGGCTATGTTGGCCTATCTAACGCTATGTTATTAGCTCAGAACCATCAAGTCGTGGCCGTTGATATCATTGCTGAAAAGGTCAAAATGCTAAATAACAAACAGTCTCCCATTGTAGATAATGAAATAACCCACTTTCTTAGCAACAAAGAGCTAGATTTTACCGCCACTCTTGATAAGAAATTAGCTTATTCCAATGCGGACTATGTCATTATTGCTACTCCTACTGATTATGATGTTGAAACAAATTACTTCAATACCTCTTCGGTCGAAGCGGTTATTAAAGATGTCATGGCGATTAATCCCAACGCGGTGATGGTGATTAAATCTACCGTGCCAGTAGGGTATACTATGAGGATTAAACAAAAACTCGCGTGCGAAAACTTATTATTTTCGCCAGAGTTTTTACGTGAAGGAAAAGCGTTGTACGACAACTTGCATCCATCACGTATTGTAGTTGGTGAACGTTCTGAGCGAGGTGAAGTTTTTGCGAACTTGCTATTAGAAGGGGCGTTAAAAAAAGACGTTGAAACTCTCTACACTGATTCGACAGAAGCTGAAGCGGTAAAATTGTTTTCTAATACTTATTTGGCGCTTCGCGTCGCCTATTTTAACGAGCTAGACACTTACGCGGAATCACACGGTTTAAATACTCGCCAAATCATTGATGGGGTGTGTTTAGACCCTCGCATTGGCTCGCATTATAATAATCCTTCGTTTGGTTATGGTGGCTACTGCTTACCAAAAGATACCAAGCAACTTCGTGCTAACTATTCTGATGTACCGAATAATATTATTGGTGCGATTGTCGACTCTAATACTACCCGTAAAGATTTTATCGCTAATTCTATTATTAAGCGTAATCCAAAGCGTGTAGGTATTTATCGTTTAGTAATGAAATCTGGTTCTGATAACTTCCGAGCTTCCAGTATTCAAGGCATTATGAAACGCTTGAAAGCGAAAGGTATTGAAGTGGTGGTGTTTGAACCGGAGCTTAAAGAAAAAGAGTTTTTCCGTTCATTAGTACTTAACGATTTCGAGCAGTTTATTTTAAGCTGCGATATTATTGTCTCAAATCGAATGACTCAAGAGTTAGCAACAGTCAAAGACAAAGTGTACACTCGTGATCTATTTGGTTCAGATTAAGGTCGCCTAGTTATTTTATATAGATTCAACACACACCGTTTTGCCTTGTAGTGGTCAACTAAAATTGGCCACCGCTTTATAAGTTTCCCAGTACAGCCACTCCGATTCATTCGGTGTTCGGTCATCTTTGTACTGATGCGGTCTGATTTGGCTGTAATACCTAATGATATAGCAACAATGCTCTTCCAAGCCTCCGATAAACTATTGAAGCCAGAAGCTGGTACCCACTCAGTTTTTAGGCTTCTAAAGAAGTGTTCCATTGGACTGTTATCCCAGCAATTTCCTCGTCGAGATAGACTCTGTTTAATCTGATATTGCCAGAGCGTTTGGCGGTACTTGCGTACTCGTACAATGACAGCCTTGATCGCTGTGGAATAACTCATTAGAAGGCTTACCGCATGACTCATGTTCCATTTTGAGCACGTTACCTGTTGTGTACGAGGTGCATTTTAACACCTTTAATCAGGTGGCCAAATTAACTATGCCACTACAGGTGAGACTTTACTATTTGAAAGCCTTCCTAGAATGAAGATAGGAAAGTATGATTCGCTATGGAAACGGCAGTTTGTGTATGATTTTTTTTTGGCGACTAACCATATCAGTTACTACCGTTTTGTTTTGAGTTCCCGCTAATCCGCGATGAACCAAAATAAAGCAAAAACGAACCGTAGCAATAGCTACCTTTCGCAAGTCCTTTCAGAGCAAGGAGCTTTATAGTCTTGCCCTGATTGGTAATCTATACAATCAAAGCTAATCCACATTGAAAAGCCTTCTAATATATGAAGTGATCTTCCAAATGTTGCTTAATAAGGTTAAGTAGATAACAAAGCATAATAAGAAAGCATACAGCATTATATATTCTGGAATGTTCACCATCTCTGCGTATATTCCAATTCCAGCATATAGAGCTGCTATTAAACAAATAACTATAAGTGTTTGTGTTGATGATAGGCCCAATCTTTGGAATATATGATGCAAATGCTCTCGGTCAGGTTTAAAAGGAGAGCTACCTCTTCTTACTCTTCGAATCATTATTGCAGCCATATCCATTAATGGTACTGCGATTAACCAAAGTGCTGTTACCGGACGTAACGGTGGCTTAGTTCCATTTTGACTCGAAAGTAATAGTAACCAAATAACTGTAAACCCAATTAGCATGCTGCCGGCATCGCCCATAAACACTTTTCTTTTTTTTCCGAAAGCACCTAGATTAAGTAGAATGTATGGTGTAATTATCACTACTAAAACTAGGCAGATGTACGCTAAATTATGTTGTCCATCATAATTTAGCATTACACCTAAGCCACCAAACGTTACAATAGATAGCCCTCCTAAAAGCCCATCTATCCCATCGACCATATTGAAGGCGTTAATCGCACCAACAACAGCCAGAATTGTAACCAAATAGCCAAACCAGCCTAACGTTACTACTTCTCCTGAGCCTAAGATATCCCCAATCGTATTTAGTTCTATTCCCCCTACGACCATCATAGCGACAGATAGAGCTGCTTGAATAGCGAAGCGTAACTTGAAGCTTAAGTCGAACTTATCATCTAGAGCGCCGACACCAACAAGTATGACAACACATGCAGCATAAAGTTCGGTATTTGGTAGAACCCCAGGGTTGTTAAGCAGGAAGTAGAGTAAGGAGATACATATAGAAATACCGCCTATTAAGGGGATGGCACCATTATGAAGTTTACGAGCATTGGGTTTATCGACTAAACCTACTTTTTTAGCAAACTTACGCAGGGTGAAAAGTGTCGCAAGAGAAAAGAAAAATAGAAAAAATAGATCAAGGAGTGGGATTAGCACGATTTCGCCTGAATATGTTGTATGTTTGACCAGCAGTCTAATATATTTGGCTTATATATAAAAGCATCCTGAAGCAATGTATGAACTATGTGTATAAGCCTGTCCTTTGCTTGGGACCTGATTATGTGTTGTCTATTAACATAGATAAGTGTCTTTCTTGATCTTCCGCTACAGTTTTGACTGTAAACTGTAGTAAAATTACGTTAATTTGTTTTTATACCGATTTATTTTGAATTGAACGAGGTCAGTCCTATGTCAGCTAAGAAGCCAATGGCTCTAGTGATCCTTGACGGTTACGGTTACCGTGAAGACAACCAAGACAACGCTATCGCGAACGCTAATACACCTGTATTAGACGGTCTTATTGCTAACCAACCTAACACGCTAATCTCAGCTTCTGGCTTAGATGTAGGCCTACCTGATGGCCAAATGGGTAACTCTGAAGTGGGTCACACCAACATCGGTGCAGGTCGTGTGGTATACCAAGATCTTACTCGTATCACTAAGTCAATTTCAGATGGTGAGTTCGCTCAAACTGAAGTGTTAGTCAATGCTATCGATAAAGCAGTGAAAGCCGAGAAAGCAGTACACATCATGGGACTTATGTCTCCTGGTGGTGTTCACTCTCATGAAGACCACATTTATGCAGCCGTTGAAATGGCTGCAGAGCGTGGTGCAGAGAAAATCTACCTACACGCATTCCTAGACGGCCGTGATACGCCACCACGTAGTGCAGAAAACTCTTTGCAACGTTTCCAAGACTTGTTCGCGAAACTAGGTAAAGGTCGCGTGGCTTCTTTGGTTGGTCGTTATTATGCAATGGACCGTGATAACAACTGGGATCGCGTTCAAACTGCATACGATCTTCTAACTGAAGCAAAAGCAGAGTTCACATTCGACACAGCGGTTGCCGGCCTAGAAGCGGCTTATGCTCGTGACGAAAACGATGAGTTCGTTAAAGCAACTGAACTTAAAGCGGAAGGCGAAGAATCAGCTGCTATCGTAGATGGCGATGCGGTTATCTTCATGAACTACCGTGCTGATCGTGCTCGTCAAATCACTCGCACATTCGTTGCTGATTTCGATGGTTTTGAGCGTAACGTATTCCCAGCGATCGACTTCGTGATGCTGACTCAATACGCAGCAGATATCCCACTTCTATGTGCATTCCCACCGGCTTCTCTAGAGAACACCTACGGCGAATGGCTATCGAAAGAAGGCAAAACGCAGCTACGTATCTCTGAAACAGAGAAATACGCGCACGTGACGTTCTTCTTCAACGGCGGTAAAGAAGACGAGTTCGAAGGCGAAGAGCGTCAGCTTGTTGCTTCTCCAAAAGTCGCAACGTACGACCTACAACCAGAAATGAGCGCACCAGAGCTAACTGAAAAGTTAGTTGCTGCAATCAAAGGCGGTAAATACGACGCTATCGTTTGTAACTTCCCTAACTGTGACATGGTTGGCCATACGGGCGTTTACGATGCAGCGGTTAAAGCCGTAGAGTCACTAGACGAATGTCTTGGTAAAGTGGTTGAAGCAATCAAAGAAGCCGATGGTCAACTTCTTATCACTGCTGACCACGGTAACGCGGAAATGATGGTAAACCCAGAAACGGGCGGCATCCACACTGCGCACACTAACCTACCAGTTCCACTTATCTACGTAGGTAGCAAAGACGTTGAATTCAAAGAAGGCGGTAAGCTTTCTGACCTAGCACCAACGATGCTTTCTCTCGCTGGTGTGGAGATTCCGGCAGAAATGTCAGGTGATGTTTTAGTTAAGTAATAACGTTTCATCGAATACTAGGACGACTGCACGTGAGTGTGGTCGTTTTTTTGTATCTGCCTTTTAGATTTTTGAACCTTTATTCCGCGCATCTGTTTTATTTCTAACACGAAGCGCAAAGCAATACCCTGAAACACCGCCGACAATGTTCCCTAAAGCTAAGCCTATAAACAGTCCTTCGACACCATCAATTTTGCTTCCTACCCAAGCGAAAGGCAGGGTGAATACAAACAAGCGCATGAAGCTCCATTGAAAGGCTTTTAGCGGTTGATGCATAGCATTCATCGCACTAATCAGCATCATCACAATACCTTGGAACCCATAGCTAAACGGGACAACTAACAGGTAATGCCACAAAATGCCTCGCACGGATTCTTCTTGAGAGAATAGAGCGGCCAAAGGGATGCTTAACGGCACCATCATTAAGAAAACCAAGCCTTGAAATAGCACAGCAAAACGCATGCTTAAGAACAGAGCCTGGAAACTACGCTGTGGGTTTTTAGCGCCAAAGTTTTGCGCCATAAAAGGCGTGAGGGCGGAGGTTAAAGACATTAGTACGATGATCAAAATTGACTCGATACGCTGGGCAGCACCATAAGCAGCTATAGCTTCGGTTCCTTGTTTGGCTAACATCATCATGATAATGGCGCCAGAAATTGGATTCAGGGCATTGGAAAGAGCGGCGGGTGTGCCGATGGTTAAGATCTGTTTCCAGTCATCGATGAGGTTTTTTAGTTTGGGCGGAGCAAGCAGCTTTTCTCTTATGGTTAATACATACAGTGAGCCACACAACGCACCAAACCAACTGAATCCGCTGGCAATGGCTGCGCCTTGAATCCCTAGCTCAGGGAAAGGCCCGTAACCGAAGATCAGCAGTGGGTCGAGAATACCGTTAATAAGGCCGGCTAGCATCATGATCTTGGCGGGTGTTTTTGTATCGCCACTTGCTCGTATGGCACTGTTGCCTGCCATCGGAATAACAAGCAGCGGTATCGCTAAATACCAGACCGACATGTATTCGGATATCAGTGGCAGTAACTCAGGTTCAGCACCTAACAGAGTAAACATAGGCTCTAGCGTGAAAAGCCCTAGTGTTGATGCAAAACCAACAAGCAGCACAGCAAGCAATAAACCGTGGCAGGTAAAACGAGCTGCATTTTGTGCGCAGCCTTGGCCAAGTAATCTTCCAATACATGTCGACAAGCCAATGCCTATACCCATGGTAATGCAGTTTATGGCGAAGGTGACAGGGAAGGTAAAGCTCACCGCTGCGAGTGCTTGTGTGCCGAGCAATGAGATAAAGAAGGTATCGACAAGGTTAAACATCAAGATCGCCACCATACCGAAAATGGTCGGTATGGTCATGGTGCGCAATGTGTCTGCTATTGGGGCCGTTAAAAGCCCGTGCTTATCTTGCATGTAAAACGCCGTTTGAACTAGAATATGAGTAGAGTACAGTGAATTGTGAATAGTCTGAAGATCGCTTTCATAAAGTTTACAATTCACACATTACTAACGGTATACGGTGTGATAGGATTCTGCCGTTATCAATTTCGATATTTTGAGAGATTTACAGTGAAGCAGCACACACAACCACAGTCGTATACCCAACAAAATCCGCCGATGTACATTCCAAATGATGAGATCGACCTCAGACAGATTTTTAAAGCTTTGTGGGATGGTAAGCTCTTAATTATTTTGGTTACGGCTTTATTTACGTCTAGTGCTATTGGTTTTGCTTTACTGGCTCAAGAATGGTGGTCTTCTGAAGCCGAGATTACAAAAGCTGAACTTCAAGACAGAGTTATGTATCAGCAACAAGTGAAACAATTCCAACCTATTTTCTCTATTTATCAATCAAATGGCTTAGCTAGAGGTAGTGAAGAGCTCGATTCTTTAGTTGATTCTCAGGTCATATTTCAACGGTTTGTTGATCTATTTAATTCAAGTAATAATAAGCAAGCTTTCTTAAATGAAAGCTCCGAATTTCAAGATATTAAAGACAATCACTTTTCGAGTGCTTCTGAAATAACTGAAGATGCTACCCGTAAGTTGTACATTGCATGGTTCGAAAAGATCTCTGCGTCACAGATAGATAAGAAGGACAAAAATTCACCATATGTTCTGACTTTCCAATCCATGACCAAAGAAAGTAGTTTTGATTTATTAAGATCTTATATTTCTTTTACTGAGCTTCAAGTTCGTGAGGATGCATTTGAGCATCTTGAAGCTCTCGTTTTCGGTGAGCGTAACGAGTTGATCCAGCAAAAAACGGTTCTTGAAGGTAAGGCTAAAAACAGGTTGCTCGCGGAAATCGAGCGCGCGCAGTCTGCTTTGAAAATTGCCAAAGCAGCCGGTGTAGATACCCCTCTTTTAAGTGGTAATGCAAGAGATTTTTATGCAATTGAACTTGGTTCAAAAGCTTTGCAAGAAAAAATCAAAATTTTGGAGTCTGTAAAAAATCTCACTGTTTTGGAGCCTCGCCTTCAACAAATAACGGCTCAGTTAGACATGTTCGATAGTATTAAAATCGATCGAACCGTTGATTTTCAAGCATTTCGCTATTTAAGTAATGTCGAACAACCAACCACTCAAGATAAGCCGAAGCGAGCTCTAATCGTTGTACTTGGTACTTTGTTAGGTGGTATGCTTGGGGTTGCGATTGTTCTAATACGCTTTGCGTTTGGAAAAGAAGATTAAATTTTAAATGGCTAGTGTTTTTCACTAGCCATTTTTTTTCTTATTTATTGTTGTTTGAGTTTCCTCACAAAAAAGTCCATCTCCCCCCTTGGGTTCTTCCACATCGCCCCAACATACTGATTAACCCATGCCAATCGTGGCAACTATCATATTAAATGGAAATTATCAGGAGATACGACCGATGAATATCCGTCCTCTACACGACCGAGTTATCGTTGAGCGCCAAGAAGTTGAATCTAAATCTGCTGGTGGCATCGTTCTAACTGGTTCTGCTGCTGAAAAATCAACGCGCGGTACAATTCTAGCTGTTGGCAAAGGTCGCATTCTAGAAAATGGTTCAGTACAACCATTGGACGTTAAAGTTGGCGATACCGTTATCTTCTCTGAAGGCTACGGCACTAAAACTGAAAAAATCGACGGCAAAGAAGTTCTGATTATGTCTGAAAACGACATCATGGCGATCGTTGAGTAATCCGACCCATAAAACTGAACTGACTGAATAAAGAATTTTAAAGGAAATTAAGATGGCTGCTAAAGACGTTAAATTTGGTAACGACGCACGTATTAAAATGCTAGAAGGTGTAAACGTTCTGGCTGACGCAGTAAAAGTAACGCTAGGTCCTAAAGGTCGTAACGTTGTTCTAGACAAATCATTTGGCGCACCAACGATCACTAAAGATGGTGTTTCTGTTGCACGTGAAGTCGAACTTGAAGACAAGTTCCAAAACATGGGCGCACAAATGGTTAAAGAAGTGGCTTCGCAAGCGAATGACGCGGCGGGCGACGGAACAACTACAGCTACAGTGTTGGCTCAGTCTATTATCGCTGAAGGCCTAAAAGCGGTTGCTGCTGGCATGAACCCAATGGATCTTAAGCGCGGCATCGACAAAGCGGTTATCGCAGCTGTTGAAGAGCTGAAGAACCTTTCTGTTCCTTGTTCAGACACGAAAGCTATCGCTCAAGTAGGTACTATCTCTGCGAACTCTGATTCGACAGTAGGTAATATCATTGCTGAAGCGATGGAAAAAGTAGGTCGTGATGGCGTTATCACGGTTGAAGAAGGTCAGGCTCTGCAAGACGAGCTAGACGTAGTTGAAGGTATGCAGTTCGACCGCGGTTACCTATCTCCTTACTTCATCAACAACCAAGAAGCCGGTTCTGTTGATCTTGAAAGCCCATTCATTCTTCTAATCGACAAGAAAGTTTCGAACATCCGTGAACTTCTTCCGACTCTAGAAGCAGTTGCTAAGGCATCTCGTCCACTTCTTATCATCGCTGAAGATGTAGAAGGCGAAGCGCTAGCAACTCTCGTTGTGAACAACATGCGTGGCATCGTGAAAGTGGCTGCGGTTAAAGCACCTGGTTTCGGTGACCGTCGTAAAGCTATGCTTCAAGATATCGCTATCCTAACAGGCGGTACGGTTATCTCTGAAGAGATCGGTCTAGACCTTGAGAAAGTAACGCTAGAAGATCTAGGTCAAGCTAAGCGTATTACTATCACTAAAGAAAACTCAACCATCATCGATGGTGCGGGTGAAGAGTCGATGATCCAAGGTCGCGTTTCTCAAATCCGTCAACAGATCGAAGACGCAACGTCAGACTACGACAAAGAGAAACTACAAGAGCGTGTAGCTAAGCTAGCTGGCGGTGTTGCAGTAATCAAAGTTGGCGCTGCGACTGAAGTTGAGATGAAAGAGAAGAAAGACCGCGTAGAAGATGCACTTCACGCAACTCGCGCTGCAGTTGAAGAAGGTGTGGTGGCTGGTGGTGGTGTTGCACTTATCCGCGCTGCATCTAAAGTGGCTAACCTTGAAGGTGACAACGAGGAGCAAAACGTAGGTATCCGTGTTGCACTACGTGCGATGGAAGCGCCTATCCGTCAAATCACTAAGAACGCAGGCGATGAAGAATCAGTGGTTGCTAACAATGTTCGTGCTGGCGAAGGTAACTACGGTTACAACGCGGCAACTGGCGAATACGGCGACATGATTGCAATGGGTATCCTAGATCCAACTAAGGTAACTCGTTCTGCATTACAATTCGCAGCATCAGTTGCTGGTCTTATGATCACAACAGAAGCGATGGTGACAGACAAGCCTCAAGATTCAGCTCCTGCAATGCCTGATATGGGTGGCATGGGCGGTATGGGTGGCATGGGCGGTATGATGTAAACGACCTGACTTAATCCAGTAAAGTCCATTAAGAGCTCGTAAGCCCAGTGTTTACGGGCTTTTTTAATATTTATCGTCTAGTAAAGTCCAAGGGTGTATAGCTGGTTCTATGAAAATCGTGAGGGTAATGCGGGGTATCGTATGTTTCCTAACTCTCAAATTTGGTGGTATATTTTGGTAATACCCCTCATTTAATACCCCTCATGGGAGCTGTGAATGCCACTAACAGTAAAGGAAATAGATAGCTTATCGTGTCCTGAAGGTCAGTCTCAGGTAAAGAGATCTGATGGTAATGGATTGTTTTTATTTATAAAAAAGAACGGTTCAAAACTCTGGCGCTTTCGTTTTAGGTACTCATCGAAGTACCAAGAGATGGCGCTAGGAAAGTACCCCTCCGTCCCCCTCAAAGAAGCCCGGAAATTAGCAGCGGAAGCAAGAGCATCGTTAGTGAACGGTATTAATCCCATGGATGAGAGAAGGGAGAGGAAGCGTAGTAAGAGGGCTTTGTTGCGTAATTAAATTTAAAGATAGAACAACCCCGTTTCGCGTATTTCT